>NZ_JAHHPO010000984.1 GCF_024606365.1 Endozoicomonas sp. ONNA2 | reverse complement strand
CTCCTGCCGAAGGAAATTAGAAGAAACCTGGCAGGGTCTTGATTCCAGGAAAATATGCCCCGGTTGTCAGAAATACCCTGCCCCGGAAATAGAATTTTCATCGGTGGCTCATGCTGTGATATCTGGCCAGATAGATCACGCCCTGCAACTGATAGAGCTGGAGGACCCTGAGTCGACACACTCCTGGCATGAAGCAAATATGCCAGCTCTGCATATCGCAGCGTTCAATGGTGAAAAAAATCTGACCAAACTGTTGGAGGCCAAGGGTTGTGACATCAACCGGAAGGACTCAAGGGAAAACACACCATTACACTACGCGCTCAGCAATCATAAACTGGAAACGGCGAAAACATTACTGGAATTCAATGCTAATGTGAACATCCGTAATGATTGTGGCTTTACTCCTCTGCATCTGGCTGCCGGAATACCGGAATGTTCTGAATTATTTACCCTCCTGATAGAGCATAAGGCCCGTGTTGATATTCCGGACAACAACCGTAATCGCCCGATCCACCACGCAGCAGAAGCGGGTCATGAGTTGGCGGTTGAGATGCTGATTAAAAACAATGCCGATGTGAATGCAATTGCTCATGATGGACGTACTGCCCTTCACTACGCAGCCGCAGTATTTAATTTTTTCCAGTATGAATATAGACCGAAAAACTCCCTGGCACTGGTCAGGATGCTGCTCAATGCAGGGGCAAAGGTAGAGCTTCGCTCCGGACTGGGATACTCAGCGTTTGACGGTGATTTTTGGTTTAGAAATCGATCCGACAGTGCCGAAGTGATGAAATTGTTACTGTCGTCTGCTATTGATGGCTTTAGTGATGTGAATGCACCGGCAGGTTTTTCAGGTCGCACCCTTCTTTATTACGCTCTCAAAGCCAAGGATGAGGAATCAGTGCAAAAACTCATTGCCAAAGGCGCAGGACAAGTCACAGACCCGGGGCAAAATAATGCAGAGGGCTACCCCGGATCAGCAACTAACCAACGTTATCCTCAGCACGCTCCCGAAAATACGTCTAAAGGGAGAACCCAAAGTCATCGGTTTGGGGATCAAAAAACTTCAGGTTCTCAACACCGGGCAGCTCCCAATGTGGGCAGTTCAGAGATGGCTAAAGTCCTTGAGGCCCTTGAAGGCCTGGAACTCCGGGGGCGCGATCTTGCGACAATCACCCAGTCAGACGTTAATAAAGCGTTCAGGGATCAAGCGCTTGAACATCACCCGGATAAAGCAGTAAAACCAAACGAAAGTGGAGATGAATTCAAAAAGATCGTGAATTATCGCGATCAATTATGTGCATATATCCAATTCCGAGATAGC
>NZ_JAHHPO010000983.1 GCF_024606365.1 Endozoicomonas sp. ONNA2 | reverse complement strand
ACATCCATGTGGTCGTGCGCGAGATTCGGGGCAGTTTATGAAATATCCGGGCTAATCATTCAGATTTTTCACCCCTGGCGTTATTTTTTTCTTCATCAATTGGCGTGCACTGGCTGAAAAATCAGGAACCCGATCAATTCCGGACTTATCAGGAAAATAACCATGACAATAACTGAAGCCATCGCCCCAAAACAACAACAGGCAATCCCGCCAGCCACACCCTCCTTGCCGGATCTGCTGTCCCTTCAGCGCAAAGCCTTTCTGAAGGACCCTAACCCAAGCTATCAGGAACGGGTTGCCCGCCTGAAGGCCCTCAAGAAAGCATTGCTGAGCAATCAAGACGCACTATTGACAGCGTTGGATGAAGATTTTGGCGGCCGCTCCAGAAGCGAGTCATCAATCACCGAAATTATACCGAACCTGGGCAGTATCCATTACACCATCAAGCGGCTGAAAAAATGGATGCAACCGAGCAAGCGCAAGCTGAATCCCCAGCTCATGCCTGCCTCGGCAAAAGTGGTGTACCAGCCATTGGGGGTCGTGGGTATTGTGGCTCCCTTCAACTACCCACTGTTCCTGTCGCTCAGCCCATTGCTGACGATTCTTGCCGCCGGCAACCGGGCCATGATCAAGATGTCGGAATTCACACCAAAAACCTCGGCACTGGTTGCCCGCATCATTGAGCAAACATTTCCTGCTGACCTGGTCACCGTCGTGTGCGGAGATGCGCAAGTGGCAGCCGAATTTACCAACCTTCACTTTGACCACATTATTTTCACCGGTTCGACAGCGGTCGGTCACCATGTCATGCAAGCCGCTGCAAAAAACCTGACCCCGGTAACCCTGGAACTCGGCGGCAAGTCACCGGTCATTGTGGATAACGACTTCCCGATACAGGAAGCGGCACAAAGAGTCTGCTACGCAAAAGCCCTGAACGCCGGTCAAACCTGCGTAGCACCGGACTATGTACTGGTGAAAAATGACCAGAAAGCCGCCTTTATTGAGCACTATCTCAACGCCTTTCGAAAAATGTACGCAACGGTAAACGGAAATAATGATTACACCTCGATCATCAATGACCGTCACCACCAGCGATTATTGACATTGCTTGAAGACGCCAAAGCCCGGGGCGCAACCATCCACACGGCGGGCAATGAGGAAGTTAACGACGGAAGCCGTAGGATTCCCATTCACTTGATAGAAAATCCAACGGACAGCATGGGCATTATGCAGGAAGAAATTTTTGGCCCGCTGCTTCCGGTCATCGGCATCGATAGCCTTGATGAAGCCATTCAGTTTGTCCAGCAACGACCAAGGCCCCTGGCACTCTACTACTTTGGTTCTGACACAAAAAATCAGGAAGCCGTACTGGAGCAGACCCACTCGGGCGGTGTCTGCATTAATGAATGTTTATTGCATGTAGCGGTTGAAGATATGCCCTTTGGCGGCATTGGCCCCTCAGGTATGGGTCAGTACCATGGCTATGAGGGCTTCCTGACATTCTCCAAGGCCAAGGCGGTGTTAACCAAAGGCAAGCTGAACAGCACGAAATTGATCTACCCACCCTATGGTGGCTGGCTGCAGAAAAAAATGCTGGGGTTCATTTCCGGCCGCAAATAGGCCCTGTTATGCTCAAGCCTCTGATTGACTTCAGGGGCGAGCCTTGGCAACAACTCAGCCAGGAGGCTGTCCGAAAATAGACTGCCCTACTGCGGTGACAGCAAATTGGTCTAAAAAGTCGGAAATTTTTAGTAAATAGAACCACTATTCA
>NZ_JAHHPO010000982.1 GCF_024606365.1 Endozoicomonas sp. ONNA2 | reverse complement strand
CCCTTCGACAAGCTCAGGGTGAACAGAAATCGGGAACTTATTAAAAGACAATTCCCAAGTCGGATCAGTTCAGCGAAACAATTCCGCATAGCCTTAACTTTGATGACAAGCTCAGACTATGGTTAGTACCGTTTGAAGTTGCGGCTGAAGTAAAAGATGAAGACAGGCTCTTTCTGCCAGAAGCTATGACAGTGGGGTATTTTTCACAAAATCGAGAAGGTTTACCTGTGAGCCAGTAAATTTTTGTTTCAACTGCAGACAATATAAACATAATAGGAGGCTGTCCGAGAATAGCGCACGACTGGGCGTCCACGTAGCGAGGTTGGCAGAAAATTGAGGATAAAATTTCGTTTTGTGAGGTGAAGAGTGGTGTTATTTGACGAACAAAACGGAATTTTTAGACCAATTTCTTGCCACCGCAGTAGGGAAGTCTATACTCTGACAGCCTCATAGGGGCAGGCTATCAGTTGGTTTTACTGGTTCAAGGTACATTTTTCGTATCATTAGCCTCGCTATTTCGGAGGATGGCATTTTCGAGTTTTAGTTCCAGGTTTTCGGTTACCAGCTTGTTGAATATCAGGATAAGCTTTTCTCTAATAGCATTGGCATCGTCAACGTTTTCATCTGTGCCTTGCAAGCTATTATCTGCAGTCTTTTTTTGTAGTCCCTGCATTATCATCATCGGGTTTTGAAATATTTCTTGTAACATTGCAAACTGCAATTTGAAGAAATAGCCTTCTAATCCAGTAGATAAAAGTTCAGAAACGTATTCCTCTTTACCAACCTGACCGTTTTGCTCTTGACTGCTCATCTTTAACCTCTTGAGAGAACAATAGTGTCGGCATATTATAGATTGCTCTCTCTGGGTAAGGCTGGTATTCAGGTATGATCTTTACCCCTGAAACCGTATCGAAGCATAATGCCCTGCAAGTACACTCTGTTGGACACGGCCTGTTAATCAGCAGAGGTTGGGAAGGCAGCGGATATCGAAGAGTAACCTTCAGTGGTTCTCTGGTATAAAGACGAAAATTTCAGGCCTGCTTTTGTTGTTGGACGGGCTCTATACGCTCAATGTCATCTTGCTCGGCCTGTTGCACCTTGAACAGATCCCATCGTTGCTGGAGGTTTAGCCAGAAGTCTGCGGACATGCCAAAAAAACGGGCAAGGCGCAGGGCTGTACTCGGGGTAAGCCCCCGTTTGCCATTGACCAGCTCATTGACCCGCTGATAAGGGACATGAATCGCTGTAGCAAGCTCTTGCTGGGTGATGTTCATTGGCAGTAGAAACTCCTCCCGCAACATTTCGCCAGGATGAGTGGGCGCTCGGTTGGTTGGAATACGCGTCATCATAGCCTCCTAATGGTAATCCGTGATTTCAACATCAGCCGGACCAGAGTCGCTCCAGACAAAACAAATCCGGTATTGATCGTTAAGCCGGATGCTGTATTGGCCTTTGCGATCCCCGGTCAATGCTTCCAGCCGATTGCCCGGTGGTGCTTTCAGATCATCGAGCAATACCGCCGAATCAAGCTGATCCAGCTTTCGGCGAACAATACGTAACAGTGACTGAGGACAGGCTTTACGAGCATGACGGGACGCGATGCCGTTAAACAGATCCTCAGTGGCCTTATCTCTGAAAGAAACGAACATGATAGCACGGATGTCATGCTATAGGATGGTTTTAACAGGAGGGGCATTGTCTGCCCAGTTTTGCAAATAATACGGGAATCAATAATGCAGATACTGCCAGAGATAAAGTCCGGGCTGGTAAAATTTTGATTTGATACCAGCCTCCGGTTAAGAGGCCGGTTAATTGTTTAATAGAATACCTTGGCAATGAGAAGAGGCTTACCCATTCTGTTTCCTTAATTTTTATGTTGTGTGTTTTTGTATTAGTCTGCCTTGTATGTCCTGTTCAATCATACCTGCGAAAAGACTGATAAGCACGATACTTTAAGTGCAAATACTTATGGCAAGAGATGGGCCAGTTTATGAATTTCCAGCAGGGAAAGCCGGTAATCAAACCGATGGTAATGCTGCATCAGCAAAATCGGTAGTGCCCGGGTGCGGGTCATTGTCGGCTTTCGACTTGTCATGGGCTGTTGTTTTGGTAATGCCACTCATCTTTCAGGGGTTTGTCCAGGTACAAGGTGCTGACAATGGGCGCATCCCAGCCGGTCAGCAGCATATCGGAGACGATCAGCAGGCCAATATTGCAAAACCGGATGCCCTGGCCATCGGGCGCATTGCTGCATTCTGGCTTTCATCGCCGTAGGGTTTCTTGAACAGGGTGTTGACCAGCGCGGGAATCTCATCGCCGGGTACCGCCACCGGCACCTGACCGGCATTGCGCTCTGCCTTGATGCGCTCCTCGATGGTGTGCAGCGATTTTTTATCCAGTTGGTATTGGCCAGTGGCTTCCTGCACCTGATCGGCACCGGTGCGGCTTTCGGTGATAGTGCCCAGGGAGATCACCACCCGGCTCTCGAAGGTCTCCTCGCCATTGGCAGCCCGTTGCGCCATAAGCCGGTCGAGGGTGTCTTTATAACGCACTGCCATCTCCCGACCGTTGCACACCAGCAACCCCTTGAACCCCGGGCTTTCACCGACGACAGAAAATGATCAAGCAGATGCCGGGTATTGGCCTCGATACGATCACTTGCCGTGCGTCGTCTCTTCAGCAGCGCCTGTTTGAGTTTCGCCTGGCGACCTTCGTCTTCCTGCCCGAAGGTGTCGGTAAAGGCGTTATCGAGCTGGGCATCAGTGGTCAGCTCAGTCATGCCCTCCTGGTATTTGATGGGCAGGGTGGCACTATCGGCCACGGCTTCGTCCAGACGGTAGGTGTCGATATAGTCCCCGGCACCGAACTCCCGCAGGGTGTCTTTGTCGTGTTTGGCAATGGGGGTGCCGGTGAAGGCGATAAACCTGGCATTGGGCAGGCTGGCCCGCATAAACGCCGCCAGAAAGCCGTACTGACTGCGGTGCGCCTCATCCACCAGCCACCAGCACATAAAAGTTGGGCTTGGTGGAAAGCACCAGAAAATCCACCTTTTCCCGACTGATCTCCTGCCAGAGCGATGGCATTGGTGCGCCGGTGTCGTCCAGTTGGCCGAAGTTAGTGTTGCTGTCCTCACAGATAAAATAGTCGCCACCGTCTTCTACCCCGCGGATACGGGTTTTGTGGTCGGCACTGTCTTCTTCCGGGTCTTGCCGGGCGGCTTTGATGGGTTTGCCATCGTGCTCCTGAAACTTCTGTACGGTACTGGTGAAAATGCTGCCGTAGTCGTTGCCCAGCATCTGCTGTAACCCCGCCACCGACGGTGCCTTGAGCGGGTGCAGGCCGATATTGGTGAAGGTGTTGAAAATCTGCCGGTCCAGGGCGGTCAATACCAGAATGCTGGGGTTATTCAGGCCCACACTTTCGGCCCGCAGGTAGCGGGCCAGATAAGCCATGGTCAGGGACTTGCCACTGCCCTGGGTGTGACAGACCACGCCGCCGCTGCCATCACCACCAATCATACCGTTGCGATCAGCCCTGGTGAGCCGTGCCAGGGTCTTGCGCACCGCCCGCCACTGCTGGTAACGGGGCAGCTTTTTAACGGTGCGACCGTCTTCCACTTCAAACAGCACAAACTGGCAGACCAGCTCCACAAAGCGGGTCGGCTCAAACAGCGCCCACAGCAGGCGATCCTGTTCGCTGGGTTCTGTGCCAAGCCGTTGTCGTACGATGGCTTCTTCGGCATCGTCTGGCCGGTAGCGAAAGTAGAAGGCTTTCGGCGTGTAGATAGCACCGTAACGGGCCTGACCACGGTTAATGGCCGCACAGACCTGGTTAAAGACAAAGTGGCCCGGGTGGCTGTTCTGATAGGCGAGCAGCTGGTTAATGCCCTTGCTCAGTTTGATATGGCTGACCTTGCACTCGAGGGCAGGCCGTTGATAAACAGCAGCAGGTCCGGCCGGAACTCATCACCCTCGCTGTTGCTGCCAATGTACTGATCCACCACATGGAAGCGGTTGGCATCAGGTTTGTCCTGGTCCATAAAGCGGACGCTGTGGGCACGGCCACGGGCATCCTTGAGCGGGATATTGCTGCCATGAATCACCGACGCCCAAGGCGTTCTGGTTCGCTTCCAGCAGGTTCTCCTGCCAGAATTTGCGCAGCTCCCGCAGGACGGTGGCGGTGGGGCTGTTGCCGCTCTCTTTTTGCAGTGTTGCCAGCCACGGGTTAAGGCGCAGCAACTGTTCAGCCAGCACATCCTCCAGAATGGGTGCCATATTGGCGGTGCGCCTGCTGGCGGCCCACCTCGGCACCGCTGAGATGGGTGTATGACCAGCCAGGCGATGGCGGGTTTTTCTACGCCTTCCAGTTCCGGGTTATCCATGATTAGTTGTCCTGCGGGTCGGGCTGCACGCGGATTTGGCCGGTCAGGAGCTTTTGCATCAGGCCTTTTTTCAGTTGCTGGGTTTGGGCTTTTTGGGATTGGAGGTGATCCGGTTTACGGTCAACGGTTGAGAGGATATGGGTGATTTCTTATTGCTCTTTTTTTGGCGGAACAACGATCAGAAAACCCTGAATTTGCTTACTCGCTCAGAGATATGTAGCTGAAGGTGAAGTTCCCCGCAGTTTTAGTGTCCAAATTATCCGAATCAATATTGGCACACTCAGTTAACCGACGTACCTGCCAATCGCTAGGGATTGAGCCGACCGGGCTGCTTGTAAATTCTTTTGGTGAAGTCATGATCATCACACTACCTCCACGTCAGATGCAGTTGCCACAAGCCCCAACTCAACCAAATACCCATCCAACTGTGCATCCACCTCTGCCAACTGCCCACTGATAACTGCCAACTGCCCAAGCACCCCAGCAATATCCACTGGCACCTCTGCCTCCGAAGTATCGATATACCGCGCAATATTCAAGTTGTAATCATTACCAGCAATCTCACCCATCGGCACCAGACGACAATATTTCTCTTCCTCCACACCATTATGAAAAGCAGCACTATGCGCCTCATGAATACGGTCAATATCCTGCGCCCGCAAACTGTTCTGGTTCTTGCCCTCGGCAAACTCACCGCTGGCATCAATAAAGATCACTTTATCCTTAAGGTTGGCGGGCTTCTGCTTATTGATAACCAGCACAGGCAGGAATGCCAGTGTTATAGAACAGCGCCTCCGGCAGGCCAATCACCGCCTCAATCCGATCACCAGGCTGCTCGCGGGTGCCTTTCAGCAGCCCCTGGCGAATCTTGCCCTCTTCGCCGCCACGGAACAGCACGCCGTGGGGCAGTACCACCCCCATACGACCATCGTCTTTCAGGCTGGCCAGCATATGCTGGACAAAGACCAGGTCGGCATAGCCACGGGGCGGGATACCGTAACCGAAGCGTCCGTAGACCTCTTTCTTGTAGTTGGGGGCCACCTCTTTCTCTTTGCCGTCTTTGCCCACTTTGGTTTTCAGGTTGACTTCCAGCGGCGTCCGCCACTGTTTGGCGGAAAAGTGCGGGTTGGCAATCACCCGGTCGAACACACGCACACTGTCCTGTTCCAGGTGCAGCGGCTCCACCAAGGTATTACCCCGGCGCAGGTCGGCATTCATATTGTGCAGGTAGAGGTTCAGCTTGCCGATGGCCCAGGTGCCCGGGTTGCGCTCCTGACCATAGAGCGCCACATTCGGCCGCCCCATGATCTGGCCGCCGGGCAGTTCGGCCACATGGTGGGCGCTCTCCACCAACATATCGCCACTGCCAAAGGTAGGGTCGTACACCGTGTGGCCGGGCTGCGGGTCCAGCAGCCGCACCAGCAGCTGCACCACCGGCTTCGGGGTATAGAACTCACCGCCTTTTTTACCGGCATCGTCGGCAAACTGTTTGATCAGGTATTCGTAGGCATCGCCCAGCATATCCGCCTTGTAAAGGTGCAGGTTGCCCAGGTTGTAGCGGTTGAAATAACGCAGCAGACGGGCCAGCAAATCATTAAAGATGCTTCGGTTTGTGAATCGAGTGGCACCTGAGGCAACTCTTGTTCTCGGGGCATCATCCTTCTCTCCTTCCGGTTCACCGCTATGTGTATTAGAGAAGTACCCCCGCCATACCTGACGCATAAGGAGAATGCCATGTGAGAGGTAGTAATCGTCGATTTGGCGGAGGGACAGGGATTCGAACCCTGGAAGGGCTATTAACCCTCGCCGGTTTT
>NZ_JAHHPO010000981.1 GCF_024606365.1 Endozoicomonas sp. ONNA2 | reverse complement strand
GGTGGCAGCAAATTGGTCTAAAAATTTCCGACTTTTTATCCTCAATTTTCTGCCAACCTCGCTACCGGCGCTATTCTCGGACAGCCTCCCGGGCTATTCACAGAGCTGCTTTTCCGTTTGCTGTGCCAGATAAAGGTCGCGATAGTGCCCTTCCTGTTGCAGCAGCTGTTCATGGGTGCCACGCTGGACAATCTTTCCCTTATCCATCACCAGAATCTGGTCGGCATCCTGAATGGTTGACAGGCGGTGAGCCACGGCAATGGTGGTGCGGTTTTCCCGCAGGGTAATCAGCGCCTTTTTAATATGGTGTTCTGTCTCACCATCGATATTGGCGGTGGCTTCATCCAGCAGCAGGATTTTTGGATTCTGGGCAATGGTCCTGGCAAACGACAGCAGCTGCCTTTCTCCGGTGGACAGTGCCTTGCCTCCGGGGCCGGGTTTATGTTCATAGCCTTTTTCCAACCCTTGTATGAATGGGTCCGCATGGACTTTTCTGGCGGCTGCCTGAACGTGCGCGTCGGTAATCTGGTGATGGTTCAGGCTGATATTCTCAGCCATCGTGCCACTGAAAATATAAGGCTCCTGGAATACCAGGCCTAAACCCCGGCGCACTGTGTCTTCCGACAGGGTGGACAAAGGCTGGTCATCAATCAGAATCTGGCCTTCCTGGTGTTGATAGAAGCGCATCAGCAGGTTGATCACCGAACTCTTGCCACTGCCACTGTGACCCACAATAGCGACAAACTGCCCCGGCTCGACGGTGAAGCTGACCTTATCCAGCGCCCGATTTTTGGAATCATAAGACAGGGTTACGTTATTGAAGGCCAGTTTACCGCTATGGATCTCTGTGCTTTCTTTATTGCCCTGGCCATCGTGATTCTCTTCTGCCGCTTCGTTCAATACCTGGAACAACCGCTCTGAGGCCACCAGGGACTGTTGCAGGCTGCTCATCTGCATGGTGATTTGCCGGAAAGGTTCAAAGAATCGCCCAAGGTAATTGATAAAGGCGTAGAGCGTCCCCACTTCGACCTGGGAAAACCCGGAGCGGTAGCCAAACCAGCCCACCACCACCGCCAGGGCAATACCATTGAGCAGGTGCGTGAAAGGCATCAGCAGCAGGCTGTCGATATTGATGTTCTTTTGCTTGAGCTGGCTCCACTGTTCATTATCCTGGTCAAACTGCTGCTGCAGATGGGCTTCCTGTCCCATGGCCTGAATGATCCGCATACCATTCAGGGATTCGTTGACGCGGGTATTGATATTGGCCAACTGGCTGCGTACTCCGTGAATCACCGGGTGGCTGATTTTCTGGTACAGGTGAATGGCCAGCAACAGGAGGGGAATCAGCAGCGCTGTCATCAACATCAGTTGGATATCCAGCAAGGCCATGGCAATGAAGATGCCCACAACCCGGAAAAAGGCCTGGAGTATCGCCGGAATTACGCCCACAAACATCTGGCGCAGTACTTCTGAATCATTGGTAATACGGGACACCAGACGTCCGGTTGGTTCGCTGTCAAAATAGCCCATGGGCAACTTCAGTACATGGGCGAATAGCATGCGCCGTATGTCGTGCACTACCTTCAGGGCATTTTCCTGAAACATCACATTCTGGATATACTGCAGGATGGCCGAACCCAGATAGGTGGCAAACAGGGTAGCGCCCATAATGGTAAGGCCGATGGTATCATTCACTCCGGGGGCGATATGTTCATCCAAAATGATCTTCATCAGCCACGGCGCCAGCATTTCCAGACTGGTGGCCAACAACAGGATCAGAAAGGCAGCAACGAACGGCCATTGATAGGGTTTGGCATAACGAACCAGCCTGGCCAATCCCCGGTAGCCCGATGTTTTTTGCTCGTCGTTTATTATCACTGCACTCTTCCTCAGGCCCTCAGGCCCTCAGGCCCTCAGGCCCTCAGGCAACACCAGGACGTTTGGTTGCGGCACCGGGCTTCACTTCCACTGGTTGCAGCAGGGTCCTTGCTTGCTGTTGGAAGATTTTTGCATACCAATGATCGGTGGTATTTCCTTTAGTCTGGCCGGTGGCCTCTATACCGGTGGCATCTTTACCTTTAGAGAGCAACTGGTCATGGTTGCCCTGCTCGATAATACGGCCCCGGTCCAGTACCAGAATATGGTCAGCGGTTATCAGCTCCGGTAGCCGCTGAGTAACCAGGATGATGGTTTTCTTACCCTTCATAGCCATCAGGTTTTTCAGAATACGGGCTTCAGTTTTCATATCCAGGGCACTGAAGGCATCGTCCAGCAGCAACATTTCACTGTCGGCCAGCAGGGCCCGGGCCAGTGCCAAACGCTGTTTCTGGCCACCGGACAGGTTGATGCCATTCTCACCCAGCAGGGTGTGGTAGCCATCCTTAAAGTCCATGATCTCGTCGTCGATCCCCGCCAGCGTTGCCGCTTTTTTCACTGCTTCCGGACTGGCATCCGGGTTTGAGAAGCGAATGTTGTCGGTGATGGTGCCGGAAAACAGCATAGGCTCCTGGGGTACCCAGGCCAGTTTTTTCCGCAGGGATTCCATGCTCAGCTGTGGCAGTGGAATATTGCCCATCTGTATGGAAGAGCCCTCGGGCAGATCAAATTCCCGCAGGATCAGCCGGAGCAGGGTACTTTTACCGCTGCCGGTACGTCCGGTAATCCCGATAAATGCCCCCGCCGGTATCTCGGCAGAGATGCCCTGCAATACTGGCTTCTGTTCAGAAGCCCCGTCATAACCAAATGACCGGATGTTGATCGAAAGACTTGTGTCGTCTGGTACCTGTCGGGCATCCGGTGCATTCCTCACCTTGGGCTGGCGGGACAGCAGTTTTTCCAGACGCCCCCAGGAAGCACTGCCCCGCTGGAAAACATTGAACTGCCAGCCAAACTGCAGCATGGGCCCGAGCATCTGGCTCAGGTAGAGGGTGAAACTGGTTAGCAGGCCCACGGTCAGCTGACCCTGGCTGATCAGCCAGGCACCACCGACCAGGGCCAGCACAAAAGAGAGACCAAAAAACAGGCTGATACTCGGGCCAAACAGGGCATCGACCCTGGCAACGCTGGTGTTTGCTGCCACCCCCTCCATGGACAGCTGCGCAAAGCGCCGGGTTTGCCGTTCAGTCAACTGGTGTGCCTTGACCGCACGAATACCGGTGATGGATTCCCGGGCCTCTTCGTTCAGGTTGGCAAAGGCGGCCTGGGCGCGACCAAAGCGTGAGTACAATGCCACGCCGTAGCGTTTGGTCGCCCAGACCAGCACCGGGAAAGGCAGCATCGCCAGCAGGGTCAGTTGACCACTGACCAAAAATACCATGGCGAACAACACGGTAAAGCCGGCGATCAGGGAGTCAACCAGGGTCATGATCCCGACCCCGACGCTCTCCTCAACCGCATTGAGGTCATTGGTGGCATGGGCCATCAGGTCACCGGTCGTATGGTGCTGGTAAAACTCCGGAGAGAGCCGGGTGAAATGGGCAAACAACCGGCTGCGCTGCTGACGAATCAGCTCAATGGAGGCACCGTAAAGTTGGGCTCTCCAGACATAGCGGAAACAATAAACGACGATGCCCGTTATCAGTATCCCGGCAACATAACCGGCCAGCTCCCGGTTGGTAAGGCTATTGTCTTTTATACCGTCAACTACATGACCAATCAGCCAGGGCGGCAGAAGGTTCAGGGCAGAGACAATCTGCAGACAGATAAAGGCCAGCAGGTATTGCTGCCAGTAGTCCTTCAGGATAAAACGGAGTTTCCACAGTAGTTTCAATTTATTGGTTCTATTGTGCTGATTTATAACAGGCCATTGAACTGAAAATGATTCTCATGGTCAATGAAGTAATTACCGAATTTTTTTGTGACTTGCCCGCCGTTGGTTTTTCCGAATTTCGTCTGACACACAACAAGCCGGTGCGGCAACAAACGGTGATATCGGCGTTTTGCCCGGCACCGCCCTATTGAGCTTGTTGGTCATATCAAGCTGGAGAAGCCGATTCTTGTTATAAATGGCTTTTTCCTGAGCTGCGGTCCCCGTCAGGACCCCTTGTTTTTTGGCATCAAGATCGACACAGTAATCCATCAATAACTCTTGCCCGACAGCGATTCCCTTGATGGCAATAGAGACCGGGACGGTAAAATTGCCAAATCCGGTATTGACAGCAATAAACTCAACAGCTGTATTGACATCTTCGGCCCTGTTGGCGGAATTAACAAAGTGCATAGGCGTATAACGCCCGTTATCTGGCAAAACGACAACCATGCGCAAGGGATCTTTAGCGATCCCTTCCTGAGTGTATTTCGAAAGCGTACGCTGGGTTTGCTCTTTACCCCTGAGGCCGGCCATCAGAGTTCGGTAGTAGCTCATGAAATCCGGCATATCTTCAGTAAACTTCCGATGCAAATATGCAGGTCGCCAATCGCGATTCTTCTTGGCCCACGACTCATTGTTGATGGCATATCCGATACCCGAATAGATCCCGAGCAGCTCACCTTTTGCTACCGGCGTGCTGGCAAATACACCGTAATTTTTTTCTGGCCCGCCAGAGGCGTCAGGACCGGTAAAGCCATAACCCACCAGACGGTGTTCAAACCGTGCCCGAAAGTCTTGCCGGGCCTCGTTCTCTGACATCCAAAACTGGTCAATGACCCAACACTGCTTACCTGCATGCGGCCCACGAGTGGGAGCCAGCAGGCGATGGGCCAAACTGGATAGCCAGAAATAAGGCTGGTAGGTATGTCCGCAGGGGAGATCAGAATCGTCGCAGATCACTGGCTTGCCAACCGGCTTACTGGCCATATCAGATCGAAAATTGCCAGCGGTGACAACCTTGATACCGCAATGGGGTAACGGCTGATGCCGGGCTGACAACACCCCGGTCTCTGTTATTACCCGGGTGATCAAGCCGCTGTCTGGCGGTGTATCCCCATCACCGGCCGATCGCTCACCGCCAACTGCAGATTGGCTACCATGCACTGGATGGCTGAGACCAGGAAAATTAACGTGAGCAGCAACAACATTGCGGGCATAGGCCGCACCCTGGCGCTGGTTATTATCCGGGGTACCGGTGTTAGACGGCACTGACTGCCTTTCCCCGAAACTGGCCATTCCTTGGGATGATAAGGTATTTGGCTTCATAATGTATCGCTTGAAATTGACAGAGAATGACAAGAGTGTTGTGTCAGACACGCGATTCACACAAAAATTCAATTTACTGGCAAGAATCACCGGTTTTTACCCCGGTGATCTCAGAAGAAAGACGACATCTGGTTACAGGTTATTCAACTTGACGCAAGGGGAGCCATTTACCACTGGTTCCGGGCTCATCACCTTTTGTCCACCTGTGTGCCAGCCAGTTCTGCTCATTATGGCGGACCACATCTCCCTTGACATAAACCTTCTCCGGGTTCCACTGGCCTCCGGGTGAAGGTTTTGTCAGGTAGAACTCCCAGAAGGATGGGTTAAGTAGCTGGCCATATGGAATCGAATATTTCTGGCTACTTGGGCTGGCACTATCGTGAGGCACAACACAGTGAGCGTAGCCGTAGCCATGTGACCGGAGTTGTAACGAAGCACGACTGCATGGGTGCAGGAGCAGTTGCCGAGAGTGCAGGCGCAAGCAGTCAGAAATATATGATTTCATATTGTTATGGTGGCATTAGACAGCAATTCAATTTATTTTTGTCCAGGTTTTCTGCAACTGCCGGTATGGAATACTGATTCTGATTAATTGATTGAATCAATATACATATTAAACAACAGATGTATATCATCGAATAATTATTTCATTAATTCTCTGGCAAGTTGTCTGTGGATAAGTTACTGACCATTTTCTGGCAGTTTTTCCTGCTGGGCTGGACCAGTTTTGGCGGCCCGGCGGCGCATATCGGTTACTTTCGAAATACCTTTGTTGAGAAGCGCAAGTGGTTAACGGATGTGGAATATTCACAGCTGATTGCTCTTGCCCAGTTTTTGCCGGGCCCCGGCTCCAGTCAGGTTGGCTTTGCCCTCGGCTACCAGCGGGCAGGATTGCCGGGGGGAATTGCAGCGTTTGTCGGTTTTACCTTACCCTCGTTTGCGATTCTGCTGGCGGTAGCCATAAGCAGTCAGCGGTTCCTGTCTGCTGACTGGTACCAGGGGATTATTGCCGGTTTAAAATTGCTGGCCGTTGTTGTGGTCGCGGATGCCACTGGGCAGATGTTCCGGTCTTTCTGTAAAAGTCGGTTGACTATTAGTCTGTGTGTTTTCAGTGCAGCACTATTGCTGGTGTTTCCTGGGGTATTGGTTCAGATGGCTATTCTGGTGGTGGCTGCTCTGGTTGGTTGTTGCTGGTTACCGGGTAATGAAGAGAGTCAGGCCAAGTGTCGCTTTGTTTTCTGGCCACTGATTCTGTTTGCCATTTTACTGTTTGGCCTGCCTTTGCTGGCTGTTTATTCGCCCCGGGCAGCCTTGATCAGTGACTTCTATCAGGTTGGCAGTATGGTGTTTGGCGGTGGCCATGTGGTTCTGCCATTACTGCAAGGCACAACGGAGGGCGTGATCAGTACCAATACATTTCTCACCGGCTATGCCGCAGCCCAGGCAGTACCCGGCCCGATGTTTACCCTGGCGACCTATCTTGGCTATTTTGCTTCTGAGTCAACGCCGGTTCTGGGGGCTGTTATGGCAACGCTGGCTATTTTCCTGCCCGGTTTTCTGCTGGTGATCGGTATACTGCCTGCCTGGCAAGCCCTGGCTGGACGGGGGCGGATTGCCGGGGCGGTTGCCGGTATAAATGCTGCTGTCGTCGGACTGCTGCTCTGCGCGCTTTACTCACCAGTATTTACCTCTGCAGTGCATTCGGCAATGGCAATGGGGCTGGTTTTGATTGGCTGTTTTCTGCTACGTGTCATAAAGATTTCGATTTTCTGGCTGGTGGTGATATTTATTGGCGTTGGTGTGTTGATCCTTTAAGCCACATTGAGTGTGTTCAAATTGGTAGGTCTCTTATTATGGACTACAATTTACCGGTCACAGTAAGCACCTGTCCTGATTATGATAAGAATTTTTTACTGCTGCCTTGAATAAATCTACAGGAAATAAATGTAGGTAGTTAACCAAATGAAATCATATTTTCTGACTAAATGGTCTTTCACTCTACGGCGTTGCAATTCCGGTCACATAGATACGGCTGTGCTCCCTACGTTGCATAGTAGCTGATTTAGATACGATTACATTTGGTCAACTACTTATGGTTATACGATATGATTGATAACAACTATCACCAACCCAGTATACATTCCGTTGAACTTCTTGCTTCTAAACCGGTTATCGTTTCCAGCCTTGTCAGATCCGGTTATCTGTCCGCCAGGGATGCTTTGGCGTTATCCCAATGCTGTAAGGCTTTTCACAGAGAAGTTTATGAGGTTGATGTTCGCAACCTGATCAAATCTACCGTTGGTTTCATCAGTCTTTCGGGTCCGTGCACACAAATAAAAGTAAACGGAAATACAACAGTAAAGCAACTATCTCATGCCCTTGGTGAAAAATTGGGAAAGGATGTTACCGGGGTGAAATTTCAACTGCCATCAATTGCAGAGGGATTTGTTGACCCTCGCGAGGAACCAATAGCAGGGTTAAGAGTTATTGATGTAGCACCAAAGGCTTATTCTATATATAAGTACAAATTTGATAGAAATATTTGTATTCTGGCTACAAAGCCGCCGTCCACAACAGGCAGTAACTCAAGTTAGCGATTGAAAACGTTTGAGTGTCCGTGGCTTCTGCCCGAAGCAACCACAAATGCCCATGGCCCGTGAACTTATTTTGCACCACCTCAGGGATGAGAAATGGTTTAGCAAAATATTTTTCACGGCAAAGTTTTGGATTATTTTATTCGGTCCACTGTGTTTGTGTTGCCCTCCGGTGGAAAGGCGATAAAAGCGTGACAACGCTTAATCGTCTTCTCATCCTCGATATTTAACAATTTCAGCCCGTTGCTACACATGTTTTTCATATCGTCTATAACAATCCCCTTAATCTGATAGCCACCTTTACGGAAATATTTTTTTGCTTTTATTTTTTGGGCCATATCGCCCGGGTCCGGGAGATCACCGATTTCGGCTCCCTCAGGTTTACGAAGCTTCAAGTTGTGTGGAAAAATTCCACCACCTCTTCTTGCTTTGTAAAGCTCCTCCATGGAATTCAAATGTTTGGTGGATAAAACCAGTTCGAGAACCCGGATATGCCCGGTTACCTGTTGCAGCTGTTCCAGGGTCAACGGGTTATCCATTCCCATACGCCTGGCAAGTGTTTGCAGCAATTCGGCCTGTGCCGGGTGCCGTGAAATCACTCGGGCTATGTCTGCGAGGCTGATCGAGAGCTGGCCAGTGGTGAGTAATTGGTGATGCTTGACAGGTGAAGTAACTGCAGTGGAGGTGACTGTTTCAGGGTTAATCTGTAAAAATGGCAAGTTCGGGCGTGCAGGCTTTATATTAATGCAGTTGTATGGGTTTTGGTCGAGAATGGCACCCCATAGCCCATTATCTACGATGGTTTTCATAATGGCCTGATCCAGGTTCGCCAGATTTGCCAGGCAAGTGAGTGCCAACGAGTGAGAATATTTGCCGTGTAAAATGCCACCTGACCAGTTGCTGTCAAGAAAGCCGTGCTGCCTGGCAATACAGTCGGCAATGAACGGTGGAATAAAACCAATAAAAATCGGCGCTGAGCCGGGGCGTAAATCGCTGCCGCTGTCTGCACAGACTTTGTCCATGGCTTTGCGTACGACGCCCTGCATTTGTTCCCGTTGGAAAAAGCGCTGTTTCCGGTTAGTGCCCTTATTGCCTGCAAGGAAAGCGTAGACTTCAAGACGCTTCGACATATTCAGGGCAAGCAGACGTTTGGGGGTGTCAAGTTCGTTATCCCCGATAGATTCCGGGGCAATAGGCGTAGAAAACTTTCGGATATAATAACGCTCTGCAACTGAGCCAGAGGGTATGGGGATATTTTGCTCTTTCAGTATTGCTTCTATCTCAGCACCGACCCGGGCCAGTACCGGTATTTGAGTACTGAACCTTATCATCGAACGGTAACAGTTGAGAGTAGCCTTGCGTTTACCCGGAGGGACAATACCATTGATCACGTCAGCAAAATCCCGGATGGCAGACTCTCGTAAATCATCGATGTACCGGCATAGCGCAGGACTGAGAAACGCTTCCGGAAAAATCAGGGCACTCTCACTCAAGGCAGAGAAAGTGAAGCCATGTTCATTAAACAGGCTAAACAGGGCCGGTGGAAACAGGCGTTTTTTTTCCCTGGCAGTTAATTCATTGCCATTCATGAACGCTAAAAAATCTTTCGAATAAATATGTGTGGTGAGTTTATGGTCCGGCCCAATTTCCACCATGCTATCCGGATGGAAAATTTTATTATGCTTGCCCCGGTTCGTTTGTGGAATCTGGCAGATTGGACAGGACCTGGCAATATTTTTTGTTGCCTTGCCATCCTTAAACCCAAAGTACTTCATATTATCTGCCGTAGAATCCGCTAATTTTCTGGTAGCACTTTCTGGCAGATGCGATGCATTGTGGGTGCGAAAAACATCCAGCCAAAAGTTTGAGCCTGCGGTCTCCCTTGCTTGTTTCAATAACCCACTATCTTCAATAAGACTGCCTGCTTCAATAAGACTGCCTGTGAAGCCCACCATAAACTGGTCTGACGTTCGCCGGGAAACCAGATATTGGCCGGTTTGACTGGCTATTGCCAATTGGAGATCAGGGCGGTCAGGATCATTAAATAGAATCCGGGTGAGCTTTGATTTTTCTTTGGAATTCAGTGATTTTATCTCTTTGACAGTGTCAGCGCTGTTTAGATACTGAATCAAGCCAATGGTATCCTTGTTGATCAGCTCATTGATTTTTTCAACAATGCAAGTAAATGATTGGTCATCGAACCTGGTTGGCAAAAATTTCGTAGCAAATTTCAATTCTTTGATTTTTTTTGGGTTATGTATACGTTGGTGCTCAAGATCAGGGGTTTTAGTAGACGACCCGTTGTTCACCGTTTTTTCTGATTTACCATTTGCGTTTAACACAGCGTTAAAATACATAAAATTACGCAACGGTACTGATTTTGATTCTGTTATACCGGTATTCATTACGTGTTTTGGTAACTGATTAACAGACACTGACAATGGTTGTTGGCAGGCAGATTCAATGTATGATTCGTCCGTTGATGATTCGGTGTCTGAATAGGTGTCTGAATCGATGGATGGCCGATTCAATGATGTCAGTGGCTCACTATTATTTGCTGCAACAGCACCTACTGGCACCATGGTTTTATCTGCAGATTCAAGCTTGGTACTGATATCGTACGGTGTACTGTGTTGGACAGGCTGTTGCCATGAGTCGGCAAAACCAGCGTCTGACAACTGCGGCATCATGGAAATATTCCGTCCGGCAATACGACACCTGTCGATCGTCCTGGAGGCCATCGAGTCGAGTGGATAATTCAGTTTCATCTGTTCCAGGGATTCATTACGCGGTGATTCAAGGATTGCTGAGACCAGTCTGCGATGCGCCCTCCCTGATTCATGCAGTGGTTTCAGACCATTGAATGACTGCCGTTCATCGCTTCCTATTCTGCTTGCGGCTGCGCCAGGGCGACAGAATCGGTCGAACGATCATCCCGATAATAGGATATTTAGCTA
>NZ_JAHHPO010000980.1 GCF_024606365.1 Endozoicomonas sp. ONNA2 | reverse complement strand
ATTGGTCTAAAAATTCCTGCTTCTTCGTCAAATAGCCCCGCTATTCTCCTCAGAAATTTCTCGCAATCCTCGCTACGGTCGCTATTCTCGGACAGCCTCCCGGGGGAGTTGTAACGAAGCACGACTGTATGGATGCAGGAGCAGTTGCCAAGAGTGTCGGCACAAGAAGTCAGAAATATATGATTTCATATGGTTAGCTACTTATGATCCCAGCGTGTTTTTAATTTCTTTAAAACCTTTAATAACATACTCAAGCTGTTGTTTGGCAGACTTGCACCTATCACAAACCGTGTCGTCAACTTTCCATTCACTTTCTGATTTTTCCAACAGTATTTCATAAATAGTGTGCTTTGCTTCCCTGGCCTGGTTGTATGATGAACCTGTATTTACTTTTCTTTTAAGCATTTTAAAAAGTTGCGTTCTTGTTGCTAAAAGATCAGACATATCGGGCACTGGTTGCAGATCTTTCAGATACTGTTTTACATCATTCATTTCTTCAATGATAAAAGCTACCCTTTGCTGAAGGTGATACATTTGCAGGTCATTTTCCTCATGAACCAAGTCAAATACCCTATCCTGAGTCATTTGATGGGTGGCATCCCTGGCTCGATCAAGGGCAACCTCATACAGAGAGATGCTTGTGAATGCACGTTTGATCAGAGCTTGAATCTTCTCTGGATCAGATAATCTTGTAAGGAAATCGATGCTGCTTATACTGATCGGCTGATCTGGGTTCCTGTCATATAGCCATTTTGAATCATGCTTCCCTGCCTGAGCAGTAGCTTCCTTAAGGGCAGCGCTACAGAAGGTTTTCATTCTGTCGAACCTTTCGACAAAGAGTGTAGCTCGGTTAAATTTATCCGCACAATTGCATACGCTATAAGCAATATCACCATAAACCCAGACCGCTAGTACTAGCGAATGCTGTATTTCAGGAAATTCACAGTCAATTGTTTTTAGTTCGTCGGCATAGTTTTCACCGTACCCAATTTTTTTGCCAAACAGTTGCAGACGTTCACCCATGCCACTAATAAGTTTTGCATGGTCAGCTTCCAGTTGCTCTTTTTTCTCCAATGATTCATATTTTGCGTTGGTAATTTCCTGTTGAAGTTGATAGTTTCTCTTGTTTCTTGCGTCCTGTTTCTGTTTTGAATTTTCTCTTTTGTTCATATTTGCTCGTAATATGACATTATTGTTCTTTTTCTCAATTTCGCATTCATTTAAATAATCCTGGTGTGCTTTCTCGATTTCAATGCGCCGAATTTTACATGCTTCGTGCAGTGTCTTGATACAATCTCCCAAGTTTTGTGACTCAGTGCTAACGAGATTGGATTCCTGAATGATCTTTTGATGCAGTTTATTGAATATCGAACAGCAGCTGTTCAACTGTTCTAAAAATTGATCATTAGTGGAAAGATTATCCGGGAAATAACTTTTCAGTGTCGTTAGTAAATTCCTGGCAATTTCTGAAGTGACTCTGGCTAATCGAATGAAAAATGTTTTGTTGTTGCCAGTTTGTCCTTTTCGATATATTTCATGATCAGCCAGTGTTTTCAAGAGGCACATGGAGGTGTTCAAGAGCTCTGGGTATTGGAATGATTTTACCAGAATCATCAGGATCGTTTTTTCCAGTTGTTCTAAAGTATGAAGCCAGATTATTTTGATATCTTCAGGCACTTCTGCTTCTTGCTGTGACAGTAAACGCTGAAGGGGGCTACTTTGCAACAGGAAGCACAATGACTCAGTCATCAGTATGAATTCATCAGGAAATTCCGAAGAATAATTGGACAGTGTGTTAATGCTATCAAGCATGGAAAGCAATGATTCGGCGAGTCCATTTAAAGTTTCCTGTGTACCCTCGTCACCTAATTTAATCATTTTATAAATAAGATCAGAGGCAAATTGTATATGCCACTGAATACACTGTCTGGAAAAAGTTTCTGGAATATTAGCAGGAGTAATGTCATCCACCCGCCGGTGCAGCTTGATGCTCAGGGTTTTTGCTAATGAATGGATGGTTTGGGTAATGGTTAATAGTTGATTATCATTTTGTTCTTTTATGCCAGATGAATCATTTGGCATTAATAATTGATTGGGCAAGCGTGGACGACAGTAAATCGTTTCTGTCGGCCTGATGAATGGAGCTGTCAGAGTGAGAATATTTTGCCTGAAATAGGGGAAGTAATACAGGCTGGCAAGGTCTAGAACCCATTCGTCGTCTGCCTCCATTATTTCTAAAAATTTTTTTGCCTCTTTAGTGTTGATTATTCCTTTTGATTGTCTGGTTTCTTGAGTGGAAGAATTGTAAGATGCCAAATGAGCGGCCAGACTATTTTTTACTTTTTCTCTCTCAGTGAATTTATCCGGCTCTAATGAGGATGCAGCATTCATTAATTGAATGCTTCGAATAATCATGTTTTCATAGGTTGTTGGTCTGCCCAAAAGGACATCTGCCGATGGCATCGTTTTTAATGTATGTAAAGGTGTTATTTTTGCCGGGATTTTATTTTCCCTGAGCTTTTTTTGCATCATCTTTAACTGCTTTTTTAGCGCACTTTTTGTAGGCTTTATCCTGTTCCCTTTTTCATCAAAGACTTCATCGCAGGGAAGTTTCTGATGAAAATTGAAGCATTCGAGATAAAGCAGTTTGAGTGCATGCGGCGTCTTTCGCACGGTCCCGGGGTGCTTGAGTTGAAGGACTTGTTGAACTGAAAAAGACAGCACGGGACTATCCCCTTCATCCCCGGCCCCTTCATCCCCGGCCCCTTCATTCCGGGCCGCTTCATTCCAGGCTGATGCTGTTGTTAACCCAGCACATGGCAGTAATTGTTGCACAAATTCAGCTGCTTCCGGGGCTTGATAAACCCTTTTTGTTGTTATTATATTGATGGGGTGAAGTGAATTCGTTAATTGCGGTATCAGGCAGGCTGCGTCTTGCTGTGCAGAAGCCACTGGCGTAGCCCCAATGTGCTCAGAAAGTTGATAGAGTGTTCCATCGTAAGTATCTGGAACTATTGCCAATGGCAGTGTATTCAACAGATGATGTTGTTGCGGTAATGGCATTGCCGGTTGATTTACATAATATACGGCAGCAACCGGCTGACCGGTCATTGGGGGTGTAGTCAGAAACTGGGCCGGAACTGTTGAAACGGGAATGATGCTCCTTGAGGCAATGTTTGTATTTTGCAATGGGTATGGATTGCCGCTACCGGGCATCAATGTTCCACAATTTGTTGGAGCCGGGTTTTGTACATAGCCGCTTTTAGCATGAGGTGCAACAGGCAAGCCTGCAACTTCTATTTCTGGATGACGTACCTTTTGCATACTATTCGTAGAAGGCAATGACATTCTAAAAGCTCTCTCAATTAAATAAGAATTAATAAGTCTTGAATGGTTGAGTTGTATTATAGAAAGGATTTTTGTTTTAATGCATTCAGTTTTAGCGAAAGTTCGAGTTGCTGCTTTTTAATACCTGATTGCAATTTATTGTCAGACGGTCAAGCAAAGAGAACTTTGAAAGGGGAAAAGTAGCAGCAAATATCTGTGTCGGGAAGACAAAGGCCTTGTGCATTGCCAGAACCTGACAGCCAATATGTTCGACTGTCAGAAACTGTTGATCAGCAAGTTCAATCGGTCAGGATTCCAAGGAAATAGGGTTTCGCTTCATTAGCGGCTCTCGCAATGCCTGTGTTTTTATAGTAGGTTGAAAACCTCATTAATTTTGGCAGATCGATCGGATTGTTCGCAACA
>NZ_JAHHPO010000979.1 GCF_024606365.1 Endozoicomonas sp. ONNA2 | reverse complement strand
GTGTTCAGCAGGGCAACCCCCAGTACTGCACAGTTGGTGGTGATCAAGGGCAGGAATACACCCAGCACCTTATGCAGCAGCGGGCTGGTTTTGCGCACCACCATTTCGGTGAATTGCACCACCACGGCAATCACCAGAATGAACGAGATGGTTTTCAGAAACTCCAGGTTCAGTGGCAATAGAATGTACTTGTACGTTAAATAGCTGCAGATAGAGGCCAGTGTCAGCACAAAAGTGGTGGCCATCGACATCCCCATGGCCGACTCCAGCTTGTTGGACACGCCCATAAAAGGACACAGCCCAAGGAATTGGACCAGTACAAAGTTGTTGACCAGTATGGCGCTGACCAGAATCAGTATCAGTTCGCTCATTGGTGTTCCTGCGGCAGTTAAAGAGCCGGACGATCAAAAAATGGTGTTGGATACCTGATGGAATGCGTCGACTATAAATTCCTGGAAAAAGCATATAAATAACGTTTTAAAGATACAAATCGAATAACTGTAAACCGGTTTGGGTGCTTTTTTCGGAAGACTCATCAAGTAACAGCCCTGGCTCAGGAGGCGGGGATTATAACGCCACAACAGGCAGGATGCATGTAGTGATGTTTCTATAAAGACTGAAGGATACCGAATAGCCAACAACACATACTATTTATTGATAAACAAGCCTTTTCAGATCAGCTATCTTAATTATCTGTTCTTAAAAGTCAGGGTTCGCCATAGCCTGGTGGACTGAGATCCCCACATATCACTCCTGCAGGAGTCCCGCCATGAACAAGCCATTGGTTGTGATCACCGGAGCCAGCTCCGGTATCGGTGAAGCCGTTGCCAGGGCCATGAGTCAACTTGGCCATCCACTGTTATTACTGGCCAGAAGGGTCGAGCGTCTGGAGGCCCTGGACCTTCCTGATGCACTTTGCCGACGGGTGGATGTGACGGATCGTCATGCCCTTAAGCTGGCCATCGAAGAAGCCGAGTCCCGCTATGGAGAGACGGACTGCCTGATCAACAATGCCGGGCTAATGCAGCTGGGGCTTGCCGACCAACAGGACCCCGCCGAGTGGGATACCATGGTTGATGTGAATGTCAAAGGGGTGCTGAATGGCATTTATGCCGTTGTCCGCCAGATGAAAGCTCGAAAAGGGGGCACGATTATCAATATCAGCTCAGTGGCCGGTATCAAGGGCTTTCCAAATCACATGGCCTATTGTGGCACCAAGTTTGCCGTGCATGGCTTGTCTGAAACGCTGAGGGAAGAATTGGCTGACGACAGTGTTCGTGTGGTAACCATTGCACCGGGAGCGGTAGAAACTGAGCTGCTCAGTCATACAACATCCAGTGACATTAAAGATGGCTATGAACAGTGGAAGCACAGCATGGGAGGCGTTATTACGGCAGACGATATCGCCCGCTGTATTACTTTTGTGTACCAGCAGCCGCAGAATCTCTGTGTCCGTGAACTGGTAGTGACGGCGACCCGGCAATCGGCATAGAGGATTTTCAGACAGAAAGACATGCGTTGTCTGGCTCGCACGGAGAAGCAAAAAAATCTTGTCCTCCGTGACCAGCAGGGACAACGCCTCAGAACAAGGCGGTAATCAACACCGTCAATACACACAGTGGCACGATCACACGGATCATGGCACGCCACAGGTTAAACACACCCACGCTCAGACCCAGCTCTTTCATCATGGTTGCACGCTTTAACACCCAGCCCGCGAAAATGGCAATCAGCAGACCACCCACAGGCAGCAGGATATTACTGGTGAAGTAATCCAGCAGATCAAAGAAGTTCTTCCCGAACAGCGTGAAGGTCAGGTCACCACTCATGGAAAACACAGTGCCAAGACCAACAAACCAGATAGCAGCGCAGAGAATTATCGCCGCGACGTTACGGCTCAATGGTGTGCGCTCGATCAGCCAGGCCAGTGACGGTTCCACCAGGGAGATGGCAGAACTGAGTGCCGCAATGCCCACCAGCACAAAGAACAGGAAGCCAAACAGCTCCCCCATAGGCATATGGACGAAAGCGGCAGTCAGGGAAACAAACAGCAGGCCGGGGCCGGCAGAGGGCTCCAGTCCATAGGCAAATACGATCGGGAAGACAATCAGACCGGAGATAATTGCCATCAGAGTATCCAGAGTGGCAACGTTAATGGCGATTCTTGGAATGGAATTGTTGGCGGGCATATAAGCGCCGTAGGCCATCAGGCAGCACATACCCAGGCTCAGGGTAAAGAACGCCTGACCCAATGCAGCAACAAAAGCTTCACCGGTAACCCTGGAGAAATCCACGGAGAACATAAAAGCAAACCCACGCATAAACTGTCCGGTTTCCAGCATGCTGTAGCCCAGCATGATCAGCAACAAGACAAACAGGGCGGGCATCATCACCTGCAGGCCTTGCTCAAGGCCTTTATGGATACCACGGGCCGCAATCATCAGGGTGAGTAACATAAAGGCGGTGTGCCAGAAGATCTGACGGGGTGCCGATGACACGAGCCCGGCAAAAGCATCACCCACCTGAGCGGTGTTCATGTCACTGAAGGCCCCGGTCACCAGGTCCCAGGCATAGGCAAGTGACCAGCCGGCGATCACACTGTAGAAAGAGAGAATCAGAAAGCCCGCCAGCATGCCCATCCCGCCGGTAATGCCCCACAGTTTGCTGGCTCCAAGCTCACCGGTCAGCTTGCGAATGGCATTCAGGGGACTCAGGCGGGTATGACGGCCAATGGCCGTTTCAGCCATCAGCAGGGGTATGCCCATAACGGCGATGCACAGCAGGTAAAGCATAACGAAGGCACCGCCGCCATATTGCCCGGCGATGTATGGGAATTTCCAGATATTGCCAAGGCCAATAGCCGAGCCTGCGGCAGCCAGCAGGAAGGTCCAGCGGTTAGCCCAGGTTTTTTTCGATGCCGTTGGATTTTGTCCAGACATGAGTTCCCCGATGAGTCGAATTATTTTATTTCAGACGGCTTCTTGAACAATTGTCACGCGAGATTTTCACGGGAACAACACAATCCCGGCAAACCTCCAAACCGAATTATCAGCGATAATGACTACCTCAGGTGAAACAGCATGCTGATGGATAAGCGGAGAAGATCAGTCGGGTTCGGGCGCCATTGTAACGGTTAGGCGCCACATCTCAACCGTTTTTGCTGTCTATCCGAACAAAAGGCCGTTTATGAAATATCCGGGCCAAACCTTCGTTGATCCGGCGCCAGGAGGCTGTCAGGGAATAGCGCCCGACTGGGCGTCCCCGTAGCGAGGACGGCAGAAAATTGAGGATAA
>NZ_JAHHPO010000978.1 GCF_024606365.1 Endozoicomonas sp. ONNA2 | reverse complement strand
GTTCAAGGTGGAGCTGGACAAGCGCAAGAAGCTGGATGAATTAAAAGATGAAGTACGTTTACTGATGAACGGTGGTGATCCGCTGGCAAAACCGGAAGAGCCAGAGGAAGATGCGCCACCGCCCAAAGCGGGTAAGAAGCCGCTGCAGTTTGTGCTGAACAAAAACACCAACAGCGTTTTTGGCAGCGACTTTTAACAGGCTAAGAATTTCCTGATGTTTGTCTTGGTCATAGTTAACATTGTTCTTTTTTTGTTCAACGATCTTTTCTAACTGGTTATACATGCCAAGGCGGTAGAAGTTTGCCCGGGATGGGATGCCAAACAGGTTAGTTTCGGTTCCGTCTCGCTCACTGGCCAGGCGGCGTTCACCAACTAACTTCTGTTCGGCAGCCTCGCCTTCTTCACGGGTGTCGTAAGTGTTTAACAATTTCATGGACGTTAAAAAGCTCATGATAGGAAGATCAAAGTGACAGCCAAAATTTTACTCAGCCCTTTGGCTAACCTTTCTTGAAGATATCAACCTTCGTCTCAAGACACTTCCTCAGCATCAAATCATTGGTACCAATACTGTACCAACTATCCGGCTTCTGGAAAAAGTCCAGCCCCCGTCCGATCTTGACGATCCAGCCATTATCAATCCGAATTTCCCGATCGTGCATATGTTTATTGACCTTAAGATCAAGCTCAATATCCATTTCAAGCAAGCTCTGTTTAAGCTCGCCCAGCCGGTCAGACATTTCCATAACATCCGTATCATCATCATAACTGGTGATTAATCGAATGGTTTTTACTGAAGGAGTCTTAATAACGGCTTCACAGAAGCGGACAAAATTCTGTATCTGGTGTGTCAGGCGGATATAGGGGTCTTCAATCTCAATCGATTTAGCCCCCTCAAGATAAGGGCTGATAATCGACTCATAGCTGTAACCAGTTGCGCCATAGTGAATGGTAAAATGCTGCTCCTGAAGCTGAGCTTCAGGCTCGGCATTTACGCTCTCAGTTGGGACAGCAGTTTTCTTGAGTACATCATCGAATACCGAACCCTTGTCGGGAATCTCCGCCACCGGAGTTTCAATAACAACCGTTTCATCATCACCGTGAATATCCCGGCGAACAGGGTCCTGGGTGGCCGGTGCCAGCCTTGATTCTGGACAGTAAACAATAATTTCCTGACCATTAGCGTTAATATAAGAGAGATTGATCTTGGCAAATTCATCGTCGGATTTGCGTTTGTTCATCTGCTCTTTTACCCGACGACGAGCCTCCACCGCATAGGCGACATATTCCTCAAACTCTTCATCAGAAGGTAAGCCGCTGGGGTGAAGAATCTTTAGAAATGCCGCAACGGTTTTCTTGATGC
>NZ_JAHHPO010000977.1 GCF_024606365.1 Endozoicomonas sp. ONNA2 | reverse complement strand
GAATACCAGCTGAGCAACTTTACGGGCCAGAAAATTCACCACCTTTTATTGGGTATGGCAATTTAACTGTCGGTTTCTATGATGCCAATCAATTTTTTGTCTTGTGATTATTCAATGAGATATGAAAAGTGATGAAAATTTGATTTATGACAAAAATATGAAGAAAAGGTTGAAACCGGTTGCAGAAACCAGTTACATTTTTTTTGTGCAAAGATAAACTGACAAGCGTTTACAAATGTCACCGTTTCATGACGGCAGGATTGCCTGAATTGAAGCGGGTCGTTAAACAGGGCGAAGGCTTCAAATAACGACGGACGACAATAAACAGGGCGTCAATAAACAGGGCGTCAATAGACAGGGCGTCAATAAACAGAAAGTGCTGTCTTTCTAAAAAAAACAGAAAACACACCAGGAGTAAATGGGGGTTAACGACGATGTTTAAAAAGACCATACTGGCGACAGCCATCCTCGTTGCAAGTGCCGCAACCGGCGCTTTTGCAGCAGACATGACTGATGATTCCATGTACACCGCTGCACAGAGTTCTGGAAATGCTTTCTTTGACGATGCATCCATAACCGGTGGTGTATATGCTTTCTCCCGCAAGCGAAACAGATACAACCCGGGTACTGACAAGTTTGAGACTAACCTGGATCATACATCAGTATTAGGCAATATTGATTTCAGTTCTGGTTATATCGGTGGCATTGTCGGCCTGGATCTGGGGGTATATGGCTCTATGGATCTTCAGCAGTCTGCTAGCCCTGACCATGAAATGAACTTTTTCCCCTGGGATGATCCCTATAACCCGGACTGGACACAGACAGAAACAAAGGATGATGTAAGTTTCTACAAGGCCGCTGTGAAATTCAAACTTGCGAACACATGGGCGAAAGCTGGTTATATCCAGCCATCAGGTCCTGGCGGTCTGGGTGTTAACTGGAATTTTCTGCCAGGTACTTACCGTGGTGCCCAGTTTGGTGCTGATTTTGGCAACTTGAGCCTGGCTTATATGTGGGCTGATGAATACAAGGCCCCATGGTTTCAGGAAACTTATGAATTCCGTACCAGAAATCCGGATGCAGGTTTGACTGGCATCGACGACAAACAGATCGACTATCTACACTCTGTTGGCGCTGTATACACATTTGCAAATGGTTTGATTCTTGACGGTGCTTTTTCTCAGTCTGATGGCTACCTCGACACATACCATGCCAAGGTCAAGCACTCTCTAATGGTTGCTGATGGTACCTTGAATCTGGCTTACCACTACTATGGTGCTAAAGATGCTGGCGATCTGGATGTTTATGATGGCAATGCCTGGCAACAGGCCCTTACTGCATCCTTTGCCGTTGGGCCTTATACCCTGAAGGCTGAGTCCACGGTAACCAGGGCCAGGGGTAAACAGGGATACTTTGTGTACCGGACAACAGTTCCGCTTGGTACCTCTGCCGGTGCCTACGACCTGTGGTGGGACTCCAGGAGTGACTTCAACCATGATGGTGAAAAGGCTGTTTATTTTGGCCTGTGGCGTGATCTGGCAGACCAGGATCTGGCTGGGTGGCGAGTGGGTGCTTCCTTCGCATACGGCTGGGATGGTAAGCCAGCTTCCGACTTCGGGGTTCAGGATGCACAGCTGAAAGAGAGTGCGGTTAACGTAGATATCGGTTACACCGTTCAGGAGGGCAACTGGAAAGGCAGCAGTTTTGCACTTCATTGGACCAATTATGACAACCATTCCGGGCAACCAAGCTGGACTGGTTTCAAAAATGCTTTCCAGGACGAGCATGACATCAAGCTGACTATGGTTGTTCCATACTCTTTCTGAGACTGAGATATCTCCGGTTTTTCTTCGACGAAGCCGGAGTTGCCTGTCTGTACCGTATTAATGAGACCTCCCCGTAATCGTTGTTCTGTGCATTCTTGGCGGGCATTATCTGCCCGGTTTTTTTGCCCGTTAATGAATTCATGCCGCTGACCGTGGTTCGCCGGAGGAATTGATTATCCCAGTACTGTGGCACCAGAACAAAAGCAATAGGGTTGCGCAATTGGCTTTTTGAACTATTCTCTGCTCACTTTAAACCAATTAACCTCACCGCATCGGATTCAGGACAAACAAGGCAGCTGTGAAGCACCGTTAATGGGTTTTTCCCGCAACTGTGAGAATAGAAATGTACTCAAGCACCGGACAACCTTTATCTCCCGGCTCGGCCAATCAGGAGGAAGCGGGCGGAAGTTTTAACACGCAGCCGGTACCTTCTCTCCAGAACACCATTGCCAGCGCAGGGAATATCCCGGGACGCGCCATTTCTTCTTCGGGCAACGCTTCTTCGGGCAACGGCAGCATAAAGTCATCGACGTCTGATTTTAAATTGGCGTATTTGGCCAGCCAACTGGCAGAAGCAGTCAAGTATGGCGACCAGACAGCCTTGGTCAACCTGTTGGATTTTCTCAAGAAACGGAAGATTGACCCCAATCTCTGCTACCAGCAAGGCCGCTACTCGCTGCGTTGGTTCGATAACGATTACAGTGTTTACAATATCCTCAGGGTACTTCTGGACAGAGGCATTGATCCCAATATGCCCACGACCGACCCGGATACTGATAATAATTACATACCTCTGCTTCAGGCTGCCACAATCGGCAGTTATCAGATCAGCAAGGCCTTGCTTGAGCATGGAGCTGATCCCCACGCTCGTAACCACGCTGATTGGACAGCACTGCACCTGGCCGTCCGGGAAGTAAAGGAGCAGAGCGTCATGCTCATGAAGTGCCTGGTGAATCATGGTGCCGATATTAATGCCCGTAATGATGTGGGACGCACCCCGCTGAGCATTGCCGTCCTGCATAGGGAACTGTTGGCGGTTAACGCCTTGCTGGACGAGGGAGCCGATCCCAATATTCCTGATAATAGCGGCTGTACCGCGCTGGATTATGCCGTCTCTATCGGATACACCAATATGGTGGACGACTTGCTGGCTCACGGTGCCAATCCTGATACGCCAGGCGAAAGCGGCGGGTGGAGCAACCCACTGTGTGATTCATTAAGCAGGCAACACACCGCCATTGCCGACATGCTCCTTTCTTACGGTGCCAATCCCAACAAGGCGAGCAAAAATGGCGATATACCGCTTCATCTGGCCATAGAGAAAAAAGACTCAGCCTGTGTTGACATGTTGCTGGCCCATGGAGCCGATCCAAATATTCGCAACTCGTCAGGACAGACCGCTCCGGAGTTTGCCAAAGTTGCAAAATCACCGCTTCGCATCACTAATGCCCTGAGTAAGCCCTCTAAATCCGGCTGGCTGCAGATTTCTGCCCGAAATTGTATTCGTTCAACCCTGATGCAGCCACAGATGACTCCGAAAAGAACCCGGGCAAAGCCTTTGTTAAAACAATCGAAAGACCTGCCGTTGACAGCGCCCATGCTAAAATTTGTGTCCAACCCACTGACGCTTTAACGAAATGTACTCAAGCACCGGACAATGTCTATATTTCTTGACAGGAAATGACCATCCAGAGGAACCAGCCGGGAGTTTGCCTGAAAAGTCTTTGCTGCAGCAGCCGGGTACCTCTGCAGAAAAAAATCCGGGTTTGGCCAATAACCGACGATTACCACCATCGACGGACGACAAACTGGCAAGACATGGTGACCTGCCAACCATCAACGACCAGCTGCTTGAGGCTGCCTGGCATGGCAGTTATGACGTTGTCAAAGCCTTGCTGGACCGGGGAGCAGACCCGAGAACCCGTGACAGTGGTCACTTTACGGCCCTGCATTTTGCCACCAGGAACAGCAATGATCAGACCGTCCTGCTCCTGAACTGCCTCCTGAATCACGGTGCCGATCTTAATGCTTTAACGGCGCTGAACCGTACTCCCCTGCAATGTGCCGTTATCTGTGGTAATCTTTCGGCCATAAACACCCTGTTGGAGCACGGTGCTGATCCCGATATTCCTGACCAGTTCGGTTTTACCCCACTCAATAAAGCGGTGGCACAGGGGGATCGCTTAATAGTTGACAAGTTGCTGGCTCACAGTGCCAACCCCGACAAGTTTGGCGTCTGGACCCTGAATCCACTGTACAAGGCGGTATTTAAAGGATACACCGATATTGTCCAGACACTGTTGGCCCACGGTGCCAATCCCGACCCCGACCTATGCAACACCTCTGGTCGAACCATGTTGAATTGTCTGGTAGAAAAGCTGCGGCCTGTTGCTGAGGTCTCGCTGATGCTGGCTAACGGTGCGGATCCCAATACGTGCAGCAATTCTGGCCAGACCATGCTGAATTTTGTGATAGATCGAGAAGATTGCCCTGTCCCGCTGCTTAAGCTCTTGCTGGCTAACGGCGCTGACCCCAATGCCCGGGGAGAAGATGGCGATACCCCGCTGCATCTGGGGGTTGCGAATAAAAGCCTGGAATTTGTCAAGGTTCTGATGGAAAACGGTGCCGATCCCGGTGTTCGTAACTCCCTGGGTTGGACAGCCCTGAAGAGTGCTGAAGCTGATGGGAACGTCCCTGAAATAATTGACCAATTGCGCCAGTATGTACCGGTTTATCAACCGGGCTCGCTTAAGGCCTGTGCCCGAACCTGTATTCGTCAACGGTTAGTGAAGAATCGGACATTGTTGGCAGACGTGCTGTCAACAGCCTCTGACTGTCTGCCACTGAAAGCTTCCTTAAAAGCTTATGTCTACAAACCGCTGGCGATCTAGTCACAGTAAACCGAAGGGTCCGGACATACTTGCACAGTGACAGTAAAGAGGGGGTTGCGCGGGACATAGGGTGTTTCATCGAAATTGAATGATTCAACTTCCTGGTTGTTGTAAGAAACGGTCAGGCCTTCAATTTTCAAACCCAGATCCCGCGCTATCCTGACAGTGCTCTTGCCATTCACGGTGGTTTCCAGAAAGTCTTTGCGGAAGCTGTCGGTGGTGTAATCCTTATGATGCGTGAACAAAACATCAAGGGTCTCTTCATTGCATATTTTGCAGCGTGCAATGGCCGTTGGCAGTTCCAGTAGCCAGTGTTTGCTTTGAAAAGTCCATTCAAACTGGTGCGTAATCACGTTACTCAGGAAAAATTTATTTTTGTCTTCATTATATCCCTTTTTAAAATTACTCTTGAATTTCCAATGCGTACGGTAAAACTCATTGCTGAAGTGACAATCACCATTGGCCAGATCAACACTTTTGGTCTGGGTCTGTCCCTTTGGGCCCACCCTCGTTTTGGTTAGATCGTTCAAGTTGGCAAATTCAGTGGCATAATCAGACTTCAAAGTTTTTATCTTATTTCGAATCTGCCGGTCCAGACGAATTTTTTTGTGGTATTTGCCCAGGGTTAGAGCGTTGGTGCTCAGCGTATTCTTGAACATCTGTTCCCTGACCGACTTATCTAACTCCTGGGGCATCAATGATTCGAGTTGTTGTTCAAGCATCCGATGCAGTTCCAGGCGTTGGCATTCATCATGCCTGGCCAATCGGACAATCCGCCCATCTGCCGTCATGCCAAGGGTACTCAGTGGCTCATCGTCGGGGTTATCGGTCAGGTAGCGCTCAATGGCGCGAGTGGTGTGTTCAGTGGCTATTGCAGTCGGGTTCATTGACAATGTCCTATTCCGAAAAAAATTTAAGTAGTTAACCAAATAAAATCATATTTTCTGACTACTCAACAAATTGAGAGCAATGCATTTGCAAGAAAATTAAGATGTGGCTTTGGGATTTTTTCTAAAGATAACTTTCACATTTTGAATTTATATTTTCTGCTCGTTGCGCTGGAGCCGTAGTATATGCGGAATTTATTTAAAGACAATCCCATACTGGTATTCAAATCAACTATTCAAATCAACTATTCAAATCAACAACTGCCAGAAAACAGGATTTCATGTGGTTAACTTTTTATAGACGAAATGCAGGAATTATTTCACGGCAATTAATTCATTCCATAGTCCTGAGACAATCGCGAAAAACAAGGGAGGTATGATAATTAATTGGAACTTTTGCCTGAGTTGGCAGTCAAATATTGTAAAACCAATCAGTCAAAGGAATCACCTTCAGGGAGATATTATTATGAACGCAATTATTGGCCGCATTCCAAGCATTTCCTGGAGCGATAAACTGCATGATGAATTACTTTGTCACAAAGTCAATGCTAATTTAGATCCCGATGATGCTAAAGTGTTTGTTCTGAACACCGGGACTAAAACTCGCATAGTGACTGTCTACCAACAAACTGACAACTGGCTACTTCACTCACCGACTGCCAGACCAAACATAGGCAAGGTCAACAGGATCAAGCCCGGAGGGACAACGATCAAGATCACGGAATGCGACAAATGCGTGACTATATTTCCTCAGTGCAAAACAGCACAGATGTGTGGTCCAGAAGTGCTTGGGATAAAAAATAATCATTTTGCAGTGATTACAACGTTTTTCCCGGACGTTCCAGGCGTTGAAGATATAGACTGTAAAGTGCCATTAAAACCGGGTTTTAAGCAGGAACGTCTCGAATATATTTTTTGCGCCAAACACCCGGAATCCACTTCTGAAGTGATCAGCAACTCATCACTCAATATCCGCAAAAGAAAATTGGGTTCCCGTGCAGTGGAATACATTGACCTTAATGACAAGGAGAAAATCCGATATTTCCATGGGATTGACCTGAAAGCGTATCTAAAAGGTACTTATGAGGAAAAAAAGGACCAATCCGGGGCTCAGAGGCCAGCGCCAGACCCAAACATTGACCCTTTTGTAGACCGCCCCGATGGCAGAGGGTATGGCTTCTCTGGCAAGATGGGTAATCCCGGAAGCCGGTGATTTTTCGCTCCTGAGAGAGCGGCGCCCCCGGCCCGGATATTTCATAAACTTGCTTCCGACTCTCGCTTGTCCTTTGCCGCGTGGGGCAGTCTATTCTCGGACACCTTCTGGGGGAGTTTTGTCCATTAGACCGAACTCCCCGCGATCCCTCACATAGTCGCCGACTTTGGCATCCTCCTCCTTCGCCCTGGCTTCCACATCCATAGGGTCCGAGATTTGGCGCAGTTTATGAAATACCCTGCCCAAGACAGTCTTGGGAATTGTCCCGTAATAACTTCATCATTTCATTCAGACTGGGAAAATGCCGCCGCCCGCTTCCCGCTGCCCGCAAAAGCACAAGTGGTTCCAGCTTTTCGGGAAGCGG
>NZ_JAHHPO010000976.1 GCF_024606365.1 Endozoicomonas sp. ONNA2 | reverse complement strand
CATTTTTCATGCCTGAGGGTGGCGCAAAATATTTTCACGCGCCATGGGCATTTGATGACTGACGGGTTGTTATGGGAGGGGTTAATTATGTGGTTTCAGAAACAGGTTCACCTTCGTCCCTACCCCAGAGGGTTTCATCTGGTTACGGCGGAAATTATTGGCCAGTTATCGGAGTTAGAGCACTATAAAACCGGGCTTTGTCATATCTTTTTACAGCATACTTCTGCTTCACTGACGCTCAATGAGAATGCTGACCCCAATGTCCGTCATGATATGGAAGCCTTCAGCAATCATTATATACCTGAAAATGAACAGTATTTTCTCCATGTGATAGAGGGCAGTGATGATATGCCAGCCCACATTAAATCCAGCCTGTTTGGTGCCGATGTAATCTTCCAATCACAGATGGTTCGCTGGCTTTGGGTGTATGGCAGGGCGTATGGCTGGGAGAACACAGAGACAGTGGTGAAAGTCGTAATTTAATCATCACTTTACACGGTGAAAGTTATACGTAATGATAAAAAACAAGTATTAATCATTTATTTTTTATAAAGGAGTGGTTAGGCCAAACTGGCATTTTAATACTGCTGTACTATAACTATAAAAATTGAACAAGAAGTCAATTTCAACATTTCGGAACGGAAATTCCGAAAACCAGTACCTGGAGGACATAGCCATGGCACGGAAAAAGCCGACTAAAGCTGCTGCTGGTTTTGATGGCGCTGATATAGGATTTCTGGGGAGCCGAGACGAACCTGCTGAAGAGAGAACCGTCGAGTCTCGGAAAAAACTCAGAGCAAGTCTGGATGCCCAAGTAGAAGAGTTTTTAAAGAAAGGAGGCCAGATTGAGAAAGTGCCATCGAACATTACTGCAGACCCACCGAAAAAACCCTCCGGTGAATATGGTAACAGGCCAATTTAGTTTAAACGTTAAAGCCCGGCACTTGCCGGGTTTTTTTCTTTAACTAACAGATATTACGCAACATGTAGTGCCTGATGACAAAATACCACTGACGGTAATAAACGACAGTGAGCTGCGTAACTACAGTTAAACTAACTCTACCCAACTACCACCCTCGTAAGGCGATAGTTCTCCAATAGGCTCCAGAGACAATTCAAGTCTTGCCGCGACGTTATGGAAGGCTTCTGCCGCTGCGGGGTCTACCGCAACCAACAGTCCACCACTGGTTTGAGGATCACAGAGAATGTGTTTCTGCTGCTCGGTCATGTTGGCAGCCTTATAGCCATAGCTGGTATAGTTTCTTTCTGTTCCACCGGGAATACAGCCCTGCTGACGATAGGCTTCGACATGAGGGAGCAGTGGCAGCTGGTCGGTGTACAGTGTGGCTTTTACCTTGCTGCCTTCACAAACCTCCAGCAGATGGCCAAGAAGACCGAAACCGGTAACATCGGTGATTGCACTGATGCCATTGAGCAGAGACAGGTCGGCACCCATGGTGTTCATTATACACATGGAGTCCCGGGCAATATGCCGGTGCTCATGCTGCAACAGTTTTTTCTTTTGCGCTGTTGTGAGAATGCCAACACCAAGAGGCTTGGTCAGATACAGCTTGTGACCGGCCTGAGCCTGATCATTTCTTTTCAGGTGCTCAAGAGATACACGACCAGTGACAGCAAGTCCGAAAATGGGTTCAGGAGCGTCGATACTATGACCGCCAGCCAAAGCTATGCCGACATCTGCACAGGCCTGACGACCACCGTCAACTACTTGGGCTGCAACTTCCGGCGGTAACTTGTTAATAGGCCAGCCAAGAATAGCAATGGCCATTAAGGGTGTGCCACCCATGGCATAAATATCGCTGATGGCATTGGTGGCAGCAATGCGACCAAAATCGAGTGGATCATCGACAATAGGCATAAAGAAATCAGTGGTGCTGATGATCCCTTCACCGTTTCCAAGGTCAACAACGGCTGCATCATCTTTGCTGGCATTACCCACTACCAGGTCAGGAAACTCTGGCAGGGCGAGTTTGGTTTGCAAAATACGGTCAAGAATCTGTGGTGAAATTTTGCAACCACATCCCGCTCCATGGCTGTATTCTGTGAGCTTAAGATCCTTCATCAAAACTTCCTCTGGGCTAACGCTTGAAAAGCGGGTGCTTTAGCACCGTGCATCTTTTCATTAAAAAATGTTCTGCAGGTATTTCACCAAGTATTTCTGCAGGTATTGTAGTCTGGAACTCTCCCCGGGCACTATATTGCGTTGTCCATGCCCGGTTAGCCAGAAGTATTCGATGCTCTATGGACAGCTACTTATCCGGGTTGATCAAGATCAAAGAAGAATAGCGATAGAATTAGGAGAATCAGGTGGGAGCACTCACTTTGCCTTGTTCTTCTGTCGATGATTTGCTGCAGCAACAGTCAGCAGCGATGCAACAGTGGTTTGCCAGCGGTGGGCAAAAGATCGAAGGTCTGGTTGTTCGCAAGTTTCCCGCCTGGCTGGAATCGGATCAGTTTATTACAGCAGATTCAGGTGCCCAGTTTAATACCGCACGCTTTCGCCTCATGATGCGCAATAAACGTGATATCTGGCGAGTTAATATGGATATGATCTTTCATCCCGGGGCGCGGCTATTGGATGACGGCTCAACCGTCGGTCCCGGCCTATTGTTTAATGTGCTGGATGATGAAGATCACGGTATTCTGATTGCTTATTTTCAGGCAGATATTCGCAGGTTCAATAACACCTGAGCAGTGGTGTTTATACTGGTTTAGGAAGCTGGCGAAAAGTCATCACATCAATCGAATTTTTGCCTATAAGGAATTCGAAGCGGAGATTGATTGACTTATTGCCAGTGGTTTTGTGGATAATTAACCAAATGGAATAATATCTTCTGACCGGTCACCTGAACATAAGTGCAGCTTTTTGAGTAACAAAAAAGCTGCCGAATAACATGGTCACCTTTTTGCCTTATTCAGCCATGCCTGTGAAAAGGACTGTAGCAGCGGGAGCAAAAGTGCCCAGATAATAGCCAGAATCATCAGTGTCTGCCACAATGGCTGGGCCAGTGTGACATCACTCATTTTTGACCCTGCCAGATAGCTTGATGGCCCCCCAAAAAATCCGAGTACGGCGCCGTAAAGCTTGTGGGTTCGAGTCCAGTCAAGGCTGTGCCGGAGAGTTGTGGCAAATATCAGCCACAGGCAGGCTAGCCAGAGTGGTAAAATACGACTACCGCCATCCAGTTGAGACTGAAACTTCAGGATTTCCAGATTTCCAAGAAAGCTATCGATAGCGCACCCTAGCAGAAAGGTAAGTGCCAGTATTTGTTTTTCCCTCTGCCAACTGCCGATCCACACCAGGTGGATCAAAAGAATCATCACGGCTGCCGCCAGGGCAATTTGATTACCCCCGAAAACGCAGGCAAACCAGCCAAGCTGGAAAAGCAGATAATTAGCAATCAGTTTTATTTTGTCCGTTGTCATCATTATTGAAAACACCGATGGGTGACCAGGTCAGGATATCCCGAATGGTTCTATCCTACAGGCATGCAAGGTGATTTTGGCACATTTTACCTTATTAATTAGCCGAATCATGACTGGAAATTCTGTATGCTTTTTGTAAAAAAACCAAATAACAATTCAATCAATTCTACTCTTGTGATGGGCCAGCTGATTCAATTTGCCTTCCACTGACTAATTTTAATATCCCTCATGAGGGTAAAAACAATTATTCACTAATCGGGAGGTAAGTAGCTGGCCATATGGAATCGTATATTTCTGGCTAAGTGGGCAGTTACTATGCAAGGCTCAACTCACCGGGCATCGCCGTAGATATGTGACCGAAGTTGCAACGCCGCACCACGGGGAGCCAGCGCAACGCAGGAGCAATTGCCGAGAGTGACTGATCACTTGGCCAAAAAATGAGTGTAAATGGTTAATTGCCCAAGTAGTCCATTGTCTGCATACAGAATTCAATATCCTGATTCCGGGTGCAGCTAACAGATAAACTTTATTCAGGAGTAAACGGTAATGACACCGACTCGTGCAAGTATTTCCTCACTTTCCAATAACCTTTCTGAACTGACAACGCAATCCGAAGATCAGTTCACCTCAAATGATTGCAGTGCGCCCTTTGAGGGAAAACAAGTCTCCGTTGCTGATAAAAAAAAAACCGGATTTTGTCACACAATGGTTCTCACCAGATCGGCTATTCTTGAGCCGCCTTATAACGCTGATCACTATCCCACCGATCAGTTCAAAAAGGTGTCCCTGTTTGAATACAGCGTAATCACAGCGGTTCAGCAGGCTGATCCGAAAATGAAGTTAAAAGAAATCTTTTGTGCAACGGACAAGAGCGCCGCCCATGTCAGTGATGTTTTTCGAAGGATGATGAATATGGCATACACCCAAAACCAACTGTCCCTTGTCAAAGAAGTTGCCGAATTACCCCAGGCTAATGCCTATCTGGCGGAGTTATTATCCGGCAACCATCCACATCCCATCGAACAGGCCAAATTTCTAATGCAGGCCGGTGTTGACCCTGATGCAGGGGCATCATCAGGACAACAATCGCCCTTGCATGTGGCAGTCGAAAATCTGAAAGGTGAAGCATACCCTGAGGATGTTGAAGCTGCGTTTACTGGTAGAAAGCGCGAGGAGTATCACAACAGAATGAAAAGATACGTTGGGGTGGCCAAGGCACTTTTAGACGCCGGGGCGAAACCCGATCTACGCAATGAATATGGATCCACCCCGTTGCAATTATTCGCCAGACGTACAATTTGTGAAGAAACACGTCCTTATTCCTTTGAACTCTTTAATTATCTGCTCAACACCGCCAAGGCAGACCCTGATGGCAATACTACAGGAAAAAAGACACCGCTCTAAGCAGCCGCAAGCCATGTTGATTCAGGGTGTGTTCAGATGCTGCTGACAGCTGGGGCTGATGTCAACGCCGGGGCAAGAGATACGCCTCTGCATGCTGCCTCTGCACGCCGTTTAGGTGCGAAGATAGTACCTGTGCTCCTTGATCTGGGGCAAACTGACGAAACTAAGCAAATGTCTCGCTAAAATGAACAAGCCATTTAGCAGACGACTTTAACCAGCTATCAGTTAAAAATACGATTTTTTCAGGCTGAAGATTTCATAGCGTCGAATTGCCCGGTCGTAGCCCGGCCGGTGATCAGGAGAATGCCCGGGAGTAAGCAATTGATACCAACGGGTCGTTAAGAGTCTACATGCAGAATTCAATACCTTGGTTCCGAATGTAGTTAATTGCAAACTATTATTTCAGGAGAAACAACAATGACACCGACACATGCAAGTATGTCCTCGCTTGCCACTAATTTTATTGGACTGACAACAAAATCCGAAGAAAAGGATGACGGCCCCTATGAGGGAAAACAAGTTACCATTCCCGCTCAAGATAATCCGGGTTTTTTGGTCACAGGGTTTCTCACCAAATCGGCTATTCTTCAGCCACCTTATAACGCTGATCACTTTGAACAGAACCACTACAAAATGGTGTCCCTACTTGAATCCAGGGTAATCACAGCCATTAATCAGGACGCCTCGGAAACGCAAATAAAAGAGATCTTTTGTGAAGGGTTCAAAAATTCCGCCGATGCCCAAGATGTTTTGCGAAGGATGTTCAATAGAGCACACGCCAAAAACGACCTGTCACTTGCCAGCGCAGTCGCCACATTACCTGCAGCGAAAGCCTATCTGGTTGAGCTATCATCCCGCAAACAATCACCCGACGGACTGGTCAAATTTCTTTTGCAGGCAGGGGTAGACCCGAATGCCGGAGCCACCGGGAAGCAGACACCCCTTTACCAGGCGGCTGAAAGCGGGAATATGGCAGTGGTTGACCATTTACTGCAGGCAAATGCTGACCCGAATGCACAGGCATCGGGGGAAGAAACGCCCCTGTATCGGGCAGCCATAACATTGAGTAAGCAGGAGAAAATGTATAAAGATGTCAGAATTGTAGCAGGTGTGTCTGCCGAACTGGGATATTTAAAGCAGTATTGCAACAAAATGGAAAATTGTGTTGAGGTGGTCAAAAAACTGATAGAAGCCGGGGCTGATCCTGATCCACTGGATGCACAAGGGCGTACTCCGCTGACATTATTGACCAAAAATGCAACTTTTCCTCAAGAAGATTACTACAAGTGGTCCTTCCAACTCTTCAAGTATCTGCTCAATACAGGCAAGGCAAATCCTAATGGCAATACTTCAGGTAAAAATACACCTCTCTATATCGCAGCCTTATCCAAATCTCTAGCATTCCCTCCAACGTGCCTGGAGATGCTGCTTGACGCGCATGCTAATCCTGATGCCCTGGCTAAAGGGAGAGATACGCCTCTGTACGCAGCGGCCGCCCTGGGTACACCCGGCAGCGGTGCGGAAATAGTGCGGCTTCTCCTTAAGGCTGGAGCAAATGCAGATGCTTTCAGCACCGGAAAAGATACACCACTGTATGGCGCCATTGCCGGGCAAGAGGATTCCGAAGAAGGCTATTTTTCTGGTAGCAATGCTGGCTATAATAAAAGTCCTTTTGTGGAAAACAGAATCGCTGTGGTCGAGCAACTTCTGACGAAAGCGGATGCTAATGCCAATGCAGTCGGCAAGGAAACCCCACTCTATGCAGTGGTAACGGGTTATCAATCAGACCCGGGTATGGTTAGCCTGCTCTTGTCAAAGGGTGCTGACCCGAACGCAAAAGCCAAAGGGGAAGAAACACCGTTGCGACATGTGCTTGAATTTATTCTTCAGAACAAGAAGGACAAAACGTCTATAAAAATGGCGATAAATCAGGTGATTAACCCCCTTGCGGATTATGGAGCTGATCCTGATGCAGGGACTAAACAAGAGGAGAAAAAGCCGCGCTCTATTGCCAAAAATATTGGCAATAAGCAATTGAGCAAATGCCTCGCCAAAATGAGCGATGAATTCCGAAAAAGACATTAAGGATTTAATAAGTTCCCGATTTCCGTTCATCCTGAGCTTGTCGAAGGGTAGTGCCACCGAACTTCGACAAGCTCAGTCCAGTCAG
>NZ_JAHHPO010000975.1 GCF_024606365.1 Endozoicomonas sp. ONNA2 | reverse complement strand
AACCGGAAATGAGCAGACCACCAAGAATTGAGTATTCAGGTGCCCTTTATCATGTGACTTCCCGTGGGAATGAGCGCAGGGCTATTTACCGTGAAGTCACCGACTTTACTTTGTTTCTCGATACCCTGGCTGAAGTATGCGACCGGTTTAACTGGGTAATGCATTCGTTCTGCCTGATGACCAATCATTACCATCTGGTGGTGGAAACGCCCGATGCTAATCTTTCCAGGGGTATGCGACAGCTCAACGGTGTTTATACTGTCAGATTCAATAGAAAGTACGGCAGAGTTGGTCATCTTTTCCAAGGGCGATACAAAGCCATTCTTGTGGACAAAGATGCTTATCTTATGGAGCTTAGCCGGTACGTCGTGTTAAACCCGGTCAGAGCCAAAATGGTCAAGTCGCCGGATCAGTGGCCGTGGAGTAGTTACTGCTATTCCACTGGCTTGTTCGATTCACCACCCTGGCTGGCCACTGATGCTACGCTGCGCTATTTTGGTAGCGACCGTGATGAGGCTATTCTCAGTTTTGTCCGGTTTGTTGCCGAGGGTGTTGGTATTAATATCTGGGAACACCTGAAACAGCAGATCTATCTGGGTGACGATAATTTCATCAATAAGCAGCTGGCTTATAAGCCCAAAGGGAAGGCTGTTCTTTCTGAAGTGCCTCATAAACAGAAGCGGCAGTCACCACCATCCTTAGGTTCTTTCTTTGAGGCTGCCAGTCAGCGGGATGAAGCGATTGTCGCGGCTTTTAAGTCCGGCGGTTATACCCTGGGCGAAATTGCCAACTATATTGGCCTGCACTATACAACCGTAGGACGGATCGTTCGAAAGCCTGCCAGTAAGTAGGCTAGAGAAAAAAACAGGGTGTTTCATCTTGCCTATCGAACCATTTTTCTAAGAAAACCTGCGTATAGGTTCTTTAACGACAAGTGACCTGCAATTTGGCAAAGCCACTTATCGCTCTCTGATTCTTCGCATTTGCTGTGTTTCAGGTGGGCATTAATCTTCAAGAAGCTACCCGCTCACCATGCACTTTCTGCAACAGATGACTGAGCTAAAACCGGGGGGAAGTCTTGCATTGTGCATACCCTATTACGTCAGTTTGTCAAAACCTCTTTGACAACTTCCCAATCATTTTCAGTTGTTTTTTGCGCGTAAAGAATGGGGGAGGTATCAGGACAACCTTTTCAGAGTACCAATAACCCTTTGCTTTCATCGTTCAGGAAACTATGGATAGTCTGTTGATTGTCTGTTAAAACACGCTCAACAACCGCAAGCCTGACATTACCGACTGTCAAATGACCTGAATTCGAATGCTTCCAGCATTGATAAAAAATCCTTGTCTTTACTGACAATGGCAAGACCATTTGATTTTGCATAGCGCCATAATTCAATATCCGGAGGGTTGTCCAGGCATGCATGAATAACATGTAGGCTTTTCGGAAATCGGGTTTCTATTCGTGCTATTAACCGAGCGAACCGGGGTCACGAGCGAACCGGGGTCAAGGTCTTGATTTTTGAACGACAAGTGACCTCCAATCTGGAATAGCCACTTACCGCTCTCCGATTTTTTTACATTTGCTGTATTTCAGGTGGACATGAAACTTTAAGAAGCAACCCGCTCACCATGCACCTTCTGCAACAGGTGACTGAGCTTGAACCCATGCTGAATCCCCTGAAAATAAAAGGTAAACAGCAAAACAAACAGGCCAAACTGCAACCAGGCCGGTGCCTGCAGCTCATTCAGCAAAATACCCATGCCATTAATCAACGCCGCAATACAAAGCATAATCACCAGTGTCTGCCTTGGGCTGAAACCTGCATGCATAAAGATATGGTGAGCATGGGTCCGGTCGGGCTTAAAGGGATTCTTCCCTTTTTTCACCCGCCGCAATACGGTGGAGACCATATCAATCAGTGGCAGGCCCAGGAAATACAAACCCGTTACCGCTTCAAACCGTGGCCCACGGGTGGCAGTGGCCTGGGTGCAGTAACAGATCATCATAATCAGGGTAAAGCCGATCATCATACTGCCAGCGTCGCCCATAAAAACTTTTTTCACACGCGCGGTTAGCTGCAGGTTAAATATCTGGAAAGCCAGTATGGCGGCAATCATCACGATAATAAAAATCCGCAGCCGGGTGGTAAAATCCAGGGTAATCAGTATTGAGGCCAGGGCAAGAATGGTAATGCCGGAACTCAGGCCATCAATTCCGTCGACCATATTCATGCTGTTGACGATGCCCAAGGCCGCGATCAGGGTGAACGGCACAGCAAGCCACAGTGGCATCACCACATCACCAAAACCGAACATATTGCCGAGGTTGGTAAAGATCGTCCCAGCGAAATACATCATACCTGGTGGCAATAAAAGTAGCCAGAATACGCAACCGTACGCTGAGTTTAAACCGGTCGTCAAACACACCCACCACGGTGAGCATTCCGGCAGAAATATAGTAAGCGGTTAGTGCAGTGCTGCTGGCAAAAAAGATCATGCCCACTATTAATAGCGTAAGGTAAATTACCAGGCCGCCAATCAGCGGGACAGCACTGTCGTGTTGTTTGCGTTCATCGGGTTTGTCTACCAGTCCGACTTTTCTGGAGACAGGTTTCAGCAATTTTATCAGGGCAAAGGATAGCGCAAAGGCTGAGAGCGCTTTGAATATCGTTAGTTCCATTTATAGTTATCTGCTGATGGTGGTTTCTGTGGGCTGCTGTTTCAGGCTGTTGTCATTTTTTTACCACAGAGGGTCGAAAATTGCACCCCGGTAACTGCTCCATGGGTTACTCTGACTCCTGCACCACTGGCATGGGTGCATTTTCGGCACTTCCGCCTTTCATGGCGGTGACTCAGAGGGCGCAGAAGAAAAAGAAAGGCTTTCTCTCAGTGCCCTCTCAAAAGTACCCTGAAATGTTTGCGGTCAGCGGTGTTGCAAGGTCTCCACCACGCTACCGCCCATCGATTTTTTTTAGGGCGTATACCGAAACAGCCATAGCCAAGTTGTGGTAGTCAGTACTTTATTTGCGGATTTCTCGCAAACGCTGCGAACAAACGCGCTCTCCGTTTGTGCTGACTGCGTATAAACAACCCTTCAGGTTTGCTGGGGATTGTTACTTGAACGGAGATTGATACAAGACAGCAGACGTTAAAGCCTACTTGATTTAGCTAAAGCATTCTACCCAAGTTGAACGACAATGCAATGCATAGAAACTGTCTGGTTTATTAGTCATTTTACCGAATAAAAAGCTGTTCTCCGCATTGCACCAATGCTTTAACCGCTTGTCGTGTGGGTAGCCAAGGTGCTTTGGAATGTTCATATACAGATTCTTTGATTGAAGCATGGTCTCTATTTGTGGTGGTTGATTATTAGACGATGTATTTCTTTTGAATAGATCTTTTGTGACTGGAGTTATTTTGGGGGAAAGATCTCAGGAATAGTCCCTGAATCAATGCCACTGACTTAAGCGTGAAAGCTTTGCCATACGCAGGCTTTAAGGCACCCTGCGAT
>NZ_JAHHPO010000974.1 GCF_024606365.1 Endozoicomonas sp. ONNA2 | reverse complement strand
CAGTGCCAGCACAAGGAGTCAGAAATATATGATTTCATATGGTTAGCTACTTATGTAATCCAAGACGGGCAATCACTCTTTGGCATCAGGGAAAAGTTGTGATCCAATAGCTACTTCAGGCTCTTTCACCTACAAAATAATTTAAATCTGGAGTTTCCCGATGTCTTTCGCCGATCGTGATGGCGTTATCTGGTTAGATGGGGAGTTAGTTCCCTGGCGTGAAGCCAAAACCCATGTCCTGACCCACACCCTGCATTACGGGATGGGGGTTTTTGAAGGTGTCAGAGCCTATAATACCCCCGAAGGCCCCGCCATTTTCCGCCTGAAGGAACACACTGACCGCCTGTTTCGCAGTGCCCACATCCTGAGAATGGCAATCCCCTACAGCAAAGAAGCTCTGAACGAAGCACAAAAGCTCGTCGTTCGTGAGAATGGGCTCGACGAAGCCTACCTGCGCCCTATGTGTTTTCTGGGCTCTGAGGGCATGGGGTTAAGAGCTGAAGGTCTTCAGGTTCATACCATGGCTGCTGCCTGGGAATGGCCCTCTTACCTGTCACCAGAAGCCCTTGAGCGTGGCATCAAAATCCGTACCTCGTCCTATACACGACATCATGTAAATATCACCCTGTGTAAAGCCAAGGCCAATGGTAATTATATGAACTCCATGCTGGCCCTGCGCGAAGCATTGGACAGTGGTTGTGAAGAAGCGTTGCTGCTGGATAATGAAGGTTATGTTGCCGAAGGCAGCGGTGAGAATGTCTTTATTGTGAAAGAGGATGGCATTCTCTATACACCGGAACTGACTTCCTGTCTGGAAGGCATTACCCGGGATACCATTATCCGGTTTGCCAGAGAGCTTGGCCTGGAAGTCCGGGAAAAGCGTATCACCCGTGATGAAGTGTATATCGCCCGGGAAGCGTTCTTTACCGGCACGGCTGCCGAAGTGATGCCCATTTGTGAACACGATGGGCGCAAGATTGGCTGCGGCAAGCGTGGACCTGTGACGGAAAAGCTGCAGTCCATGTATTTTGACCAGGTTCGTGGCAAACGACAGGAAAACCCTGAGTGGTTAAGTCTTTGCTGATTTAAAAGACAATGGCTAACTTCCTGGGAGGCTGTCCGAGAATAGCGCCCGTAGCGAGGATTGCGAGAAATTGAGGC
>NZ_JAHHPO010000973.1 GCF_024606365.1 Endozoicomonas sp. ONNA2 | reverse complement strand
TATCAGCCAATTCAGACATCAGCCCGGCTGGGCCATCAGGAACCGGTGAGGTCTGAGTGCCTGAAGTTGAGGCAAGCCACGCTAAGGATGCTGGACTGGTTTCAGTTCCCTGGTCAACTGGAGATGCAGGAGATGTAGTTTCGTCAACCACAGATGCAGGAGAAGAAACGTCAGACCCATAACCTGATTCCCCATCTTCATCTGTGGCCTTATAGATCAGCGCAGGCATTTTATGCCCATTTGGCAAGATCAAGGTATTGTCACTGATTACCTCCGGTGTTTGCTCACCGTCTGGCCTGGTCACGGTGGTGTCATTGTGCAAGGCCGATGTTGTCTGGTCATCCGTTGAGTGGGAACTAACCGGGCGTTCCCAATCACCTGATACCTCAACCCTGAGTGGAGTTATATCTTCTTGCTTTGTTTCTCCCGGATTCACAGCACTGTAATTGCTGAGTATATCTCTAAGCTTTCCTTCAGAATCAATCAGTTGTTTTCCTGTTATTAACGTTTTGTCGTAACCTGCGTTAAAATGCCAGTCCCGGATGTCATCCATTGTTGAAATAATGATTTTTGCAAGCTCTTTTGGAGTGCTCAAATCAACTTCTTTAAGCTCCTTCAGGTGTTCTTTTAGCTTTGTTGAAAAATCAGTATCCAGGTCTACTTCGTTTTTTGCTGCTTTGGCTTGAATATCTTTTAATATTTCCTCAACTTTCTTTCGATCTGGCTGTAGTTGTCGACGTTCAGCCTTTATATCACCACCATTGTTTAATGCTCTTTCTACATCACGAAAATGATCAGACTTTAGCAATCCCCTGATTTTTATGTCGAGAACAGGAACATTACGAATCCTTCTGGTATGAAATGGTTTTCCTGGATTAAGTGAACTTCCCCAGCCCCCTTGGACGACGTATCTATTGCTTTTGGGGTTTATGACGCCTTTTTCTCTGGCAGTTTCCTGATCTCCATGGGGAACCACTGGTGGTGTTGAAAAGCTATTTCCTCTTGGCCCGTTGACATTACTCATAAACCGTCCTGACTGTTTGTTGTCCTTAACTATCAGCAGGCAATCAGTTGAAGAAACATCATCAGCCCCAGTTGCTGGAGTCTGATTAATCCACGATTACACTTATTTAATTTCAGGCTAGCAGAATAGAAGGCCTTATTTAGTCTTTAAGAGAAAACTCAGGACAGTTATTAACAAAACCGGAAAGATTGAACAATTTTTTTCTAAATCATCAAACAACAATCTTTTAAATATATATTC
>NZ_JAHHPO010000972.1 GCF_024606365.1 Endozoicomonas sp. ONNA2 | reverse complement strand
TGTCGTCTAAAACGGCTTAGATGACAACGGACGTACGACCGATTCTGCCGCCCTGGGTACGCACCCATTTTGACGCACTAAAACCTTACCTTTACCCAACACATACGCACCAGAACAGTGCATAGATCCATAAATCCTGCCAGCCAGACTTGGTGCAGAAGTGTTTATATAAACGTTTGTATAAACATAGTCTGGTAATAGTCGGACCTGGCCAGTCCACTGAAAAGGCCTGGCAATTTTATCAATAGCGTTTGTCATTTGTCGTTTAGCATCTGCAATGACAGCTCGTACATGAAAAACAACTACTGTCGTCAGAAATAATCACATTTTTCATAGTATCCATCTCTGGTCTTTTAGCTATTATTACGAGTTGAGTAGATGAGTCTGAGCTTATCTCACTCGGTAACGTGCTTATTCGGCGCCGGACGGCAAAGCGCCTTTACCAAACCGATGGTATGTGATAAACCCTGCTGAAAAATAATAAGGCAGGGACAAATACCCATGGCAAATGATATACGCAGCGTACTGCACACCTTCAACGATGCATTCTCGAATCAGCGCCTGGATGAGGTCATGAACTATTTTGCCGATGAGTGCGAATTTCGGGAGATGAATGGCCACAACGCCCGTGGTAAACAGAAAGTGCGCAAAGCCATTAACTTCGCCTTTAGCGGCATGTACGGCAAGTTAACCTTTATTGAAAAAAGCATGCTGATTGATGAGCAAAAGAAAACCGCCAGTTTTGCCTGGTATTGCCAGCACGATATGCTACCAGTAGAAGGGATGTCTTTTATGAAAAAATTGATTGCCGCAATGATCAAACTTCGCTTTGGCCAATCGTTTCATTGGGAAGGCATGGATTATTTTGTATTTGATGACGAGTTAAAAATTATCAGCAAACAGAGTTATGGCCGTGCGGCGATACCCAAATTTGTTCGAGGTGTTGCTCCGTGCCAGGGTGTTTAACACAATAAAAGGGGGAACTACGATGAATCGCTCAAAAAAACACCATATGCCAAACGGCGGCTTTCGCAATAACGATGCCATGCAAATGCGTCATCGCTCGTTGTGGAATATCCTGAAATGGAAATTCACTGAGACCTTGCCGGGAAAAGTGTCTATCCCGGTTGTGGAAGATGATTATTCGGTCTTTGAGAGTTCAGATAAATCTCTGACCAGCTGGATTGGTCATGCCACTTTTTTAATCCGCCACCAGGGAATGAACATTATTACTGATCCCCATTTTTCTGAACGAGCGTCTCCCGTACAGTGGGCTGGCCCCAGGCGTTATTCACCACCGGCGATCGATATTGCTGCCTTACCCCATATAGATGTGGTGGTGATTTCTCACGACCATTACGATCACCTGGATCGTAACTCGGTATTAGCCATCCAGAGAAAGCAAAAAGACAATCCCCCCCTGTTTCTGTTGCCCCTGGGTTTAGGCCAGTGGTTCAGCAAACAGGGCATGGCCAATTGGGTCGAGCTGGACTGGTGGGAAGCCCATACCCATCACGGCTGGACATACACGGCAGTACCTTGTCAGCACTTCAGTGGCCGTTCAATATTTCCGGATCGAACATTGTGGTGTGGCTGGGTATTTGAAGCGTCGGCTGAAGCAGCTGAACCAGGTAAACGCTTTTATTTTGCCGGGGATACTGGCTACAGTTCCGATTTTAAAGCCATCGGGAAGCACTTCGGCTACATGGATATGGCCATGGTCCCGATTGGCGCCTACGAGCCCCGCTGGTTTATGAAAGAGATCCACGTCAATCCGGAAGAAGCTGTGCATATTCACAACGATGTTGGTTCACGCCTGTCATTGGCGATGCACTGGGGCAGTTTTATGCTGACCAATGAGCCAATGCTACAACCGCCGGAAGACCTGCAGCGTGCAAAACAGCAGCATGGCGTTGCCGATCATGACTTTATTGTGCTCAAACCCGGGAAGATTACGACGTTATTCGACTAATAATTACCGATCGTTACTTTGCTGCTCTTACGGTATCCTTTCCTTTTCTGACTACCAGCCAGGCAATAACCATGATCGATAAAGCCGCCCTGATTAATTCCATCGCCAGCAAAGCCGGTGAACTCTTTAACGGTGACAAAAGCCAGACCCGGGAAGATATTGAAAAAAATATCAAGGCACTGGTAGCCAGTTCACTGTCGAAACTGGAGCTGGTCACCCGTGATGAGTTTGATACCCAGGTTGCTGTTCTGAGGCACACCCGTGAGCGCCTTGAAGCGCTGGAAAAAGAGATGGAAGCATTTATAGCAGAACAAGAAGTACCAAAAGACAGCAGCAACCAGCATAGCGCTGACCATTAATCACTCTCCTGTCACCTGCGCCTGCCTTGAGGCAGGCGCTAAATTATAACAACCAAGGCATAAATCGCTTCACTGGCCACCACCGAGTTCTACAGCCAGCGCCGCAGCGACCTGAGTATCAA
>NZ_JAHHPO010000971.1 GCF_024606365.1 Endozoicomonas sp. ONNA2 | reverse complement strand
GTACCATTATATAAATTTTAAAAATAATGTGCAGTACGGATAATAAGAAACTGTCAGGTTATTAATCCTGAATGAGGCAGGTTTTTTTTGATCAAAAGGAATAAATTGGAACCACAAAGGCACAAACCACAAAGGCACCAAGAACACGAAGAAGAGCTTTTCTTTTCCTTTATGGCCCTCTTTGCCGTGAAAAATATTTTGCTTAACCTTTTTTCATCCCTGAGGGGCGCAAAATAGTTTCACGCGCCATGGGCATTTGTGGTTAAAACTCAGGGCAATAGCTACTTAAACGGATAGATGCTTAAGGTCTACCATAACAAAATCGACTACCAATCGACGTTTATTTTCGCTTCTTATTCTCACTGCACTGCCAGCGTTGAGTGACCATACCATTTTCGAACGACTCGATCTCTACATCAAACTGCCAGATCTTGTGTATATGCTTCAACAATTCATCGGTTTCTTTGCCTAATGGTCGACCCTGATGCTGATAGTGACGGAGCGTCAGCATTCGGTCACTGCGGGTATTGACATTATAAACCTGAATGTTCGGTTCCCGATTACCCAGGTTATACTGGGCTGCCAGTGACTCACGTATGGCTTTATAGCCTGTTTCATCGTGAATACTGTCCACCTCAAGATGGGTTCGTGACTCATCATCCAGAATTGAAAACAGTCGTAAATCCCTCATAACCCTGGGCGAAAGAAACTGCAGGATAAAGCTTTCATCCTTGAAATTTTTCATGGCAAAGTGAACGGTATCCAGCCAGTCACTGCCGGCAATATCTGGAAACCACTCCCGGTCTTCATCGGTAGGATTTTCACATATACGACGAATATCCATAAACATACTGAAGCCCAGGGTGTATGGGTTGATGCCATTGTACTGCGGGCTATCAAAAGGTGGCTGGTAGATAACGCTGGAATGGGAATGAAGAAACTCCAGCATAAAACCATCGGAAACCTTACCCTCGTTGTACAGTTCATGAAGAAGGTGATAATGCCAGAAACAGGCCCACCCCTCATTCATCACCTGAGTCTGCTTCTGGGGGTAGTAGTATTGGGCAATTTTTCTGGCTATTCGCAAGAGCTCCCGCTGCCAGGTTTCCAGTAGCGGTGCATTCTTTTCCAGAAAATAGAGCAGGTTTTCTTCCGGGTGTTCAGGAAAGCGCTCTTCCTGTTCCTGCTCTTCTTTATCAACCTTTGGAATAGTGGTCCAGATATCGTTTAGTGTCCTCTGGATATACTCCGCTCTCTCTTCCTGGCGGGCCTGTTCCTGCTCAGGCGACAAGGGCCTTGGCCGTTTATAGCGATTGACCCCCTGATTCATTAATGCATGACAGGCGTCGAGCATCTCCTCCACCGCCTCAATGCCATACTTCTCTTCACACTTGGCAATATAATTTTTGGCAAATAACAGGTAGTCAATAATGGACTCGGCATCGGTCCAGGTTTGAAACAGATAGTTCCCTTTAAAGAATGAGTTATGGCCATAGCTTGCATGGGCTAACACCAATGCCTGCATGGTCATGGTATTCTCTTCCATTAAATAGGCGATGCAGGGATTTGAGTTGATTACAATTTCATAGGCCAGCCCCATTCTGCCCCGTTGGTAGTTTTGCTGAGTATGCAGGAAGTGTTTACCAAAACTCCAGTGGTTATACATTAATGGCATGCCCGTTGAGGCATAAGCATCCATCATCTGCTCAGAGCTGATAATCTCAATTTGATTCGGGTAGGTTTCAAGGCGGAAGCGATCAGCAAGACGGGCCAGTTCCCTGTCGTATGCCTGAATCAGCTCAAATGTCCACTCCTGCTCACTGGAAATCAACTGGCTGCTCATGCATTTTCCTTTTTTTCAAACAGTTTACGGAAAACCGGATAGATATCACCAGGTGATTTAATCTGCTGCATGGCAAAGTGATCTTTAAACTTCTCCGCTACCCTCTGGTATTCACGCCATAAATTCTGGTGAGCACGGTCGGTGATTTCCACATAACAGTAATACTGCACCTTCTGCATAATCTGCTCGGTCAGAATTTTGGTGCAAACGCTGGAATCCCCTTCCCAGTTATCACCATCCGATGCCTGGGCCACATAAATATTCCAGTCTGCCGGGCTGTAACGCTTATTGATCACATCGCGGGTCATTTCCAGGGCGCTGGAAACAATGGTTCCCCCGGTTTCCCTGGAATAGAAAAAGTCATCCTCATCCACCTCCTTGGCGGCAGTGTGGTGACGGATAAAGACTACTTCAATCTCTTTATAATTACGCTGCAAAAACAGATAGAGCAGAATAAAGAAGCGCTTGGCCATATCTTTGATGTCCTGGGTCATGGATCCGGACACATCCATCACACAAAACATAACGGCCTTATTACTCGGCGAAGGCACTTTGACCATGTTGTTGTATTTCAGGTCAAAGTCATCAATGAAGGGCAGTTTTTTCAGCCTGGCATTCAGCTCTTTTATCCGTTCTCTTAGTGCAGAAACTCGTTGCTGGTCCGTTTCCTCCGGACTGACTTCCATTTCCCGCAGCTCTTTTTTCAGTGCCCGTATTTCCCGACGGTCGCCACCGGATAAGGCAATCCGCCGGGCATGGGCTGAACGCAGGGAGCGCACGACGTTCAGGCGATCCGGAGAGCCTGCGGTGGTATACCCGGCCTGTCGAATCTTGAACTCCGTCATATCCTCAAGCTGTTTGCGGACCAGATTTGGCAGCTCAAGGTTATCAAACATATGCTCCAGAAACTCATCATGATTGATCTGGAAGCTGAACTCATCCATCCCTTCGCCGCTGTTGCCAGCCTTGCCCTTGCCGCTTCCGGGGCCACCGCCGCCCGATGGGCGCTTGATACGGTCACCACTGACAAACTCCTTGTTACCCGGATGAACCTGCTTATAACGCCCGCCCCGACCGTGACGGAATACCGGCTCAGACAGATCCTTTCGGGGAATGGTCACTTCGCTGCCAGAAACCACATCGGTAATGGAGCGTTTATTCACAGCATCGGACACTGCTTTTTTGATATGCTTCTTATATCGCTCAAGAAACCGCTGGCGATTGACGGTACTTTTGTTTTTTCCATTCAACCGCCGATCGATAATAATACTCATCAACACGCTCCTTGTGTGCCCTTTATGACAAACAGGGCAGAGGGCTGTCAGGGCGAGCATCCGTTCACCCTGCCTCTCTACCAAATTACTGCGACTTGCGCACCCGAATATACCATTCAGCCAGCAACCTGACCTGCTTCTCGGTATACCCTCTTTCTACCATGCGCTTGACAAACTCATTGTGCTTGCGCTGATCTTCCTGACTGCCTTTGGCATTGAATGAAATCACCGGGAGCAGGTCTTCTGT
>NZ_JAHHPO010000970.1 GCF_024606365.1 Endozoicomonas sp. ONNA2 | reverse complement strand
ATTAATTGCTCAAAATTTATCCAATATAACCGAAGATATTAAGTCGCTCTTCAGTATGGTATTTCGTGGCATGTGTCCATCAACTGGCAAGTCCAAACGTCACGTTTGTCTGATTATCAAAACAGATTGGCCAGGAACTCAGGCGGAAAACCCCGGCTTTGTAAAAACTCTCTCTGTTCATTAATCTCCCGGGATTTTCTCGGGTGCCTGTGACCAAACTTCTTTTGACGGACCGACTTTGCCAGCTCCTGCCAGTTGATCTCCGACGCTTTCAAGGCATTGACAATCATCTCAAGTTCAATCCCTTTTTTTTCCAAGTCCCGGGCAATGCGTGAAGGACCTTGGCCTTTGGCTGCCCGGTGTTGAATAAAGCCTTCCACATAGCGCTCATTACTCAGCAGCCGCTCATTTTCCAGTCGGTCAAGCACATCAAGGATGAGTTCATCGTTATCAGAAAGATAAGATAATTTTTGTGCTAGCTCGTCGTGCGAGTAATTTTTCTGCACCATCAGCTTAATGGCAGTATGTCTCAGCATGTTTGCAGTGACTTTAGGCATCGCTACTCTCCTGTGAACTGGTCAGCCCCGGTGTTTACTCCAGTCAATCACTGAAGTTGCACGGTGTATGAGAACCGGGTTTGCGATTATTGCTCGATAGACCACTATTTCACCGTCGTTCATCGTCATACCTTTACGCGTACGCGATGCTCGGGTTTGAAATAGATATTAAAAAATTGGACTTTCTCAGGTTACCAAGGGCTGCAGAGAAATAGATATACCTTAGTACCTGATTTGTACGGGCTATTTAGAGATATATAGTCGTTTAAACTACCCGTTTCTGCCAGTGTTTTGGTGTAGAAACGTATAATGAAATTGGTGACAACATTGGTATTAAAGGGGTGCAGCATTTTTTCAAAAATTTAAAAAAAAACCGGGCATCGCGTACCTTTGTTGTTGGAATACCATACCTTGGTGTAACCTGCTCTGAACACTCCTCTCATTTACTACAGCGCTTTTAGGCGCTACCGGTTGACCCGCTTTTTCGATGTAACCTTAACCAGTTCTTTGCTGTTGCTTTCCGTTTTGAAGATGTACTGGATGATGTTGTCTTGGTCAACCGAGTCCAGTTTGACATCAAAGCCCCAGAGGCGATGCAGGTGTTTCAAAAGTTCATGCGTGCTGTCTCGATCTAGAGGACGTCGCTGGTGCAGGTAATGACGCAAGGTCAACGAGCGATCGCCACGGACATCGACGTTGTAGACCTGTATGTTGGGTTCCCGGTTGCCCAGGTTGTATAGGGCGGCCAGGTTTTCCCGCAACTGCCGATAGCCCTGCTGATCATGGATGGCATCCACTTCCAGGTAGGGGTTGATGTCGTTGTCTTCGATGCTGAACAAGCGCATGTCCCGCATGACCCTGGGGGACAGGTACTGAAGAATGAATCCCTCGTCCTTGAAGTTCTGCATGGCAAAGTGCACGGCATCCAGCCAGTCACTGCCCGCCAGGTCGGGGAACCATTCACGGTCCTCTTCCGTGGGCTGTTCGCAGATCCTGCGAATGTCCCGGAAGATGTTAAACCCCAGTGTATAGGGGTTAATCCCGCTGTACCTCGGATCATCAAAGGCCGGCTGAAACACGACACTGGAGTGTGAATGCAGGAATTCCATAATAAAGCCTTCGGTGATCAACCCTTCATCGTACATCTCATGCATCAGGTGGTAGTGCCAGAACGTTGCCCAGCCCTCGTTCATGACCTGGGTTTGTCGTTGCGGATAGAAATACTGCGCCACTTTACGCACGATGCGGATAATCTCCCGCTGCCAGGTCTCCAGCAGCGGCGCGTTCTTTTCGATGAAATAGAGCAGGTTCTCTTCCGGGTCTTTCGGAAACCGTTCATCCTGACGTAACTGCGGTGGCTCGCTCACCGGGATGGTGCGCCAGAGATCGTTCAAGTTGCGCTGGATATACGCTTCACGCTCCCGCGAGCACGCCTGTTCCTGCGCTGCCGAGACCGGAGCGGGGCGGATATAGCGATTGACGCCCTGATTCATCAGCGCATGGCAGGCATCCAGTATCGCTTCCACCACCGTAACGCCGTGCTTCTCTTCGCACCGGGCGATGTAGTGTTTGGCAAACAGCAGGTAGTCAATGATGGCGCTGGCATCTGTCCACTGCCTGAAAAGGTAGTTACCTTTAAAAAAGGAGTTGTGACCATAACAGGCGTGGGCGATCACCAGGGCCTGCATGGGCATGGTGTTCTCTTCCATCAGGTAGGCAATGCAGGGGTTGGAGTTGATCACGATTTCGTAAGCCAGCCCCATCCGTCCTCGCTGGTAGTTCTGCTGATTGTTGAGAAAGGTTTTGCCATAACTCCAGTGGTTGTACATCAGGGGCATCCCCACCGATGAGTAGGCGTCCAGCATCTGCTCGGAGCTGATCACTTCAATCTGGTTGGGGTAGGTGTCCAGCCGGAATTTATCCGCCAAACGGGCAAACTCGCGGTCGTAAAGGTCCAGCAGTTCGAACGTCCATTCGGACCCGGTGGATAGGGGTTTTTCTCGCCGGATGGTATGCCTTTTAGGCGCTTCAGCGGCCAACATGGGTACCCTCCTTTTTTTCAAAGAGACGCCGAAAGGTGGGGTAGATATCCAAATAGCTGTGAATGTGTTGCATGGCAAAGTGATCCGGGTAGGATTCGGCAATGGTTGCGTACTCGTACCAGAGATTCTGGTGATGCTGGTCGGTAATCTCCACGTAGGCAAAGTACTGGCAAACCGGTAACAATTTGTCCAGGATAATACTGGTGCAGGTGCTGGAGTCTTCGCCCCAGTTATCCCCGTCCGAAGCTTGGGCGATGTAGATGTTCCACTGACCGGGCGGGTATCGCTGTTGAATGATGTTGTGGGTAAGCAGCAAGGCTTTTGAGACAATGGTCCCCCCGGTTTCCCTGGCGTGGAAAAAGTCGTGCTCATCACATTCCCGCGCTTCACTGTGGTGCCGGATAAAGACCACGTCCACGGCCTCGTAGCTGCGCTCCAGGAACAGGTAGAGCAACAGGAAGAAACGCTTGGCCATGTCCTTGATCTCCTGGGTCATGGACCCGGAGACATCCATAACACAAAACATCACCGCCTTGCTAGAGGGCTGGGGTGCCTTGGTCATGTTATTGAAGCGCAGGTCAAAGTCGTCAATAAACGGCAGCCGTTTGAGTTTCTTGTTGAGCAACTTGATCTCTTCCCGAAGGGAGGCCTGCTGCTGATCGACAGGATCCGCGCTCACTTCCATTTCCCTGAGCTGTCGCTTGAGGGTTCGGAGTACTTTTCGGTCTTTACCGGACAGGGCTATGCGACGGGCGTGGGCAGCCCGCAGCGAGCGCACGATATTCAGCCGGTCCGGGGAGCCGGCAGTGGTAAACCCTGCCCGTTTGAGTTGATAGTCGGTGCTGTCTTTCAGTTCTTTTCGCAGCAGGTTGGGCAGCTCCAGATCATCAAACAGATATTCCAGGAACTCGTCCCGGTTGATCTGGAATATAAACTCATCCATATCTTCGCCCCTATCGCTGGCCTGCCCGGCACCACTGCCCTGCCCACCGCCACCCGGTGGCCGCTGAATGCGGTCACCACGGTGAAACTCGTGATTGCCGGGATGAACATGACCGTGATGCCCCCCTTGCCCGTGGTGAAAAAATGGCTCACTGAGGTCTTTTCTGGGGATAGTGATATCACTGCCACCATCAACGTCGGTGATGGAACGCTGATCAATGGCTTCCTGGACGGCGGCTTTGACATGATGCCGATAGCGCTTCAGAAACCGTTGCCGGTTCACGGTACTCTTCTTTTTTCCATTGAGACGCCGGTCGATGATGAGGCTCATGATGAACTCTCTCCCGATAGCTGCAGTGCTCGGTGGATCAACCCCGGTCGTGGGGCTGGAGATGGGCCCGCGGGCGGGCCGGCCAGTACCGGATCATTGGGATTTCCGGACCCGGATGTACCATTCCGACAGCAGGCGCACCTGTTTCTCGGTATAACCGTGAACCACCATACGGGAAACGAAGTCTGCGTGCTTGCGCTGGTCCTCCTGCGAACCCTTGGCATTAAAGGAGATGACCGGCAACAGGTCTTCGGTATTGGAGAACATTTTCTTCTCAATGACGGTGCGCATCTTCTCGTAGCTTAACCAGCTGGGGTTTTTGCCATCGTGGTTGGCCCGGGCCCGCAGTACAAAGTTGACCACTTCGTTGCGGAAATCTTTGGGATTGGCGATGCCCGCCGGTTTTTCGATTTTTTCCAGCTCTTCGCTCAAGGTGCCCCTGTCCAGAATGTGTCCGGTGTCCGGGTCCCGGAATTCCTGATCCTGAATCCAGAAGTCAGCGTAGGTGATGTAGCGGTCAAAGATGTTCTGACCGTATTCGGAGTATGACTCAAGGTACGCGGTCTGGATCTCCTTGCCAAGAAACTCAATGTATTTGGGTGTCAGATACTCTTTGAGAAAGGCGAGGTAACGATCTTGGATTTCTTCCGGAAACTGGTGCTGCTCAATCTGCTGTTCCAAGACATAAAGCAGGTGTACCGGGTTGGCTGCCACTTCAGTCGAATCGAAGTTGAATACTTTGGACAGGATCTTGAAAGCGAACCGGGTAGAGAGCCCGTTCATGCCTTCATCCACCCCGGCCATATCCCGGTATTCCTGCAATGGCTTGGCATTGGGGTCGGTGTCCTTCAGGTTTTCACCGTCGTATACTTTCATCTTGGAGTAGATGGAAGAGTTCTCCGGCTCACTGATGCGGGACAGCACCGTGAACTGGGCCAGCATCTTGAGCGTATCCGGGGCACAGGGCGCCGCTTTGAGCGAGCTGTGTTCCAGCAATTTTTGGTAAATATGCACCTCTTCACTCACCCGGACGCAATAGGGTACCTTGACAATGTTGACCCGGTCGATGAAGGCTTCATTGGTCTTGTTGTTCCGGAAGGACTGCCATTCAGACTCATTGGAGTGTGCCAGCAGAATCCCCTCATAGGGAATGGCCCCTAGCCCTTCGGTGCTGTTGTAATTGCCCTCCTGGGTGGCGGTCAGCAATGGGTGCAACACTTTGATGGGCGCCTTGAACATCTCCACGAACTCCATGATGCCCTGGTTGGCCCGGCACAACGCCCCTGAAAAACTGTAGGCGTCGGGGTCATCCTGAGCATACTCTTCCAGCTGGCGAATATCCACCTTGCCCACCAGGCTGGAAATATCCTGGTTGTTTTCATCACCGGGTTCGGTTTTGGCAATGGCAACCTGGTTCAGCCTGCTTGGGTAGAGCTTGACCACCCGGAACTGACTGAGGACGCCACCAAACTCGTTCAGGCGCTTGACCGCCCAGGGGGACATGATGTAGTTGAGGTAACGACCGGGAATGCCATATTCCTCAGTAAGAATGGCACCATCCTCTTCAGGGTTAAACAGTCCCAGCGGCGATTCAAACACCGGCGAACCCTTGATGGCATAAAACGGCACCTTTTCCATCAGCTTCTTCAGTTTCTCGGCCAGGGAAGACTTGCCGCCCCCCACTGGACCAAGCAGGTATAGGATCTGTTTTTTCTCTTCCAGGCCTTGGGCCGCGTGTTTGAAATAAGAGACCAGCTGTTCAATGGCCTCTTCCATGCCATAAAACTCTTTGAACTCCGGGTAACGTCTGATCAACTTATTGGAGAAAATCCTGCTCAGTCGTGGATCACGGGCGGTATCAATGACTTCCGGCTCACCGATGGCCTTCAGCATGCGCTCGGCCGCATTGGCGTAGACCGAAGGGTCCTCTTTACAGAGTTTCAGGTAATCCAGCAAGCTCAGCTCTTCCTGCTGAACTGCCTCATACCGCTGTTGGAATTGCGCAAAAATGGACATAGCTAACGACCCCACCGTGTAGAAAGGGAGACAGTAGACTGGTAGCACCAGAGAAAAGGCAACACCTGATCCCTTGGTTCAGTGAACACACGCTGCCCGTGTGGTCTCTGCAGCCTGACAAGAAATGAACGACCCGTGACCGTTAAATGATCTGCGAATCAAACCCAACTAATACTCGATGTGAAAAAACCTGACAGCACACATTCTATGATTGAATAAGGTGCAGGATATGCTGAAATACTAATTGCTCTTCCGGTAACAATCCCTGATGCCCACCTCTTTCAGGGGGTAATTGTCGATCAAATGGTGATAAACCAGACTGCTTTGCTGCTCACAGGCAAGATTAATCTGTCGTTCAATGTATGCAAGATTCGCTTGTGCTGCCACCGCTCGTTGAATCACTGCGTGGACATCCACATGCAGCGCTCCAGCTTTGCTGAGCAAATCGGCAGAGAGATCGTTTTCAAATGCAACGGAACTGCCGTGGCCAGTTTTTTTAGCCATGATCAACCTCCTCAATCATCAGCTGTCGCTTAATTGTAGCAAACCAAATAGAGTTGAAGCGTTTTTGAAATCGGGATCTTCTCAAACTCCTTCCTGATTACCACTGATCGTACGTCATGAATCAG
>NZ_JAHHPO010000969.1 GCF_024606365.1 Endozoicomonas sp. ONNA2 | reverse complement strand
AGACCAATTTGCTGCCACCGCAGTAGGGCAGTCTATTCTCGGACAGCCTCCCAGGTCGTGTTTATCGCAGGTAAGCAAGCAACGATGCCAGAGCCTTTTTGGCATTGGGATAGGCGAAAGTAAAACCCGCCTCTTGCAGTCGTCCGGGAATAACAGCCTGCCCCCGGGTTAATAATTGCGCAGACTCCCCAAGCATCAACGCAAGTACAATTTCCGGCGTGCTCAGGATAGCCGGTCGGCGAAGGGCACGGCCAAGTTCCCGGGCAAATGCCTTATTGGTCAGAATCTCCGGGGCAACGGCATTGAAGACACCTTTCATTTCCGGATGGTTTACCAGATAGACCAATGCATTGAGCATGTCATCCATGTGAATCCAGGACATGATCTGCTGGCCATTACCAATGGGGCCGCCCAACCCAAGACGAAAAACAGGTAACATCTTCTGCAACGCGCCACCACCTGGATGCAATACCACGCCGATTCTGACGATACAGGTGCGAACCCCCAGCGCCTCAACGCGCCGGGCTACCTGCTCCCAGCGATCGCAGAGGGTTGCCGCAAAGTCACTGCCCACTGGCGCTGACTCGTCCAGCTCCTCTGTGGGACGAGAAAAGCCATAATAGCCAATCGCAGAAGCACTGATGAAACAGCCCGGTTTCTTCTCCATCCGCTCAATGAGGTCAACCAGCTCCGAAGTCACCCCTATACGGCTATCCAGAAGGATCTTTTTGCGAGCCTGGCTCCATCTTTTATCAAGAATGCCCTCACCGGCGAGATTAATCACCGCATCAAAATACGAGGATGGATTAACAGCCGATAGCGATGAAACTGGTTTCACCCGGGTGGAGAGTTGCAGGCGGACTTCTTTAGCCGGTCGTCGACTCAACACGACTACCTGATGCCCTTCATTAAGCAGACGATGAACCAGTCGGCGCCCAATAAACCCGGTCCCACCGGTAATCAGATATTGCATGAATCCATCTGCTCCATTACTTGGCCCCAACGACGCCCTGACCGGCAGGGGCGGGAAAACTACCTTTGGTTAATAATGCTCACATCAATTGATAATCGTAACATTTTTCTGAAATGATAAAAAAAGCCCTCAAACCCGGGACTTATTGACTGCCACGCTGATGTTCCCGCTTATTGTTATATCTCCTTCAACAGAATCTGACAATAGCCCCCTGGAAAGTATCCAGTTGGTCTATGCTTATGGACGATTGTTTCTCCCCCGGCACACTGACCAGGAGGCTGTCCGGGAATAGCGCCCGACTGGCCGTCCCCGTAGCCAGGATTGCGAGAAATTG
>NZ_JAHHPO010000968.1 GCF_024606365.1 Endozoicomonas sp. ONNA2 | reverse complement strand
TGCCGACACATGTAACTGGCAAAGGCGTTTGGCTAATGGTGAGCAGTCGGACAGAATGGGCTCATCATTAGCAGACCTTTCGGCTGGTTTGTTGGCCCTGGTATTCCCATTTGGATGAGTTGTCGTGCCTTGATAATCAGGACTATAAATTTTAGTAGGTAACATTAAGATACACTCTCCAGTGAACCAGTGAATCTTCATACAAAAGGTTTTATCACTACTAATTGCTCCATTTTCGGCTCATATCGCAACGCTATTTAACTGCATTGAGATTTTTGTGCCAAGCGCTTCAACTTATGAGATAGCGCCCAACATTGTTTAATAACTTCGGGGTTTGTGCGGATTGCTGACCTGAGAAATGTATCATCACTTTCAAGACTATAATCCACATACATCAAGGCACGAGGTGTATGTTTAATTAAGCCCAGTATATACTCGCGATCCTTCAATAACGTTTTGCTGGCACATTTGAGGAAACGAACTTTATCAGCAATGACGATTTGAATAATGTTTTTATCACTTCTTATCCTGTCACTAGCGTACTCCAAAGCACTGCCACTCTGTTTGATAGCAGCCACGACAATTTCATCATTATCCTGAAATTCCGGGCTTGCATATTGCAGCAGATCACCATCTTGTTTAATTGCGGTCATGACAACATCTTTATCATTTTTCAGTTCCCGGCTAACACATTCCAGGTCATCCGGATATTTCGCAATGATTGATAACACAAGGTCTTTATCATTTCGAAGCCGTTGGCTGGCATACTGCAGCCCCTGCTTCAGCAGGATATTCGTGACCTTTTCTTTATGGTCTGAAAACTGCTGGCCCGGTGGAATTTTAAACACCGGGTGGTAACAGTAAGACGGTTCGATAACAAAGCATTCACCCACCAAATCATACACAAGATCAACCAGGGGAGTTGCGTTTTTGTAATCTGACAATAAAAGATGATGTAACAGCTCCCTGCGTATGACCTCATTGATTTCATCACTCATGAACATTTCCCGAATATGGTCATCCGATTGTGTCGCGCACTCTGCCAGCCGTCGACCATGGTCAATAAGTTGCTGCTGGTGGTAGCTTAAAAACTGGTAACAACCGGATAACTGGTAGCTATCGGAATTGATTCGTTGAATACGCCTGTAAGCCGACGGAAACTTGTAAGCCATTGAGAAAAGATAATGTTGAAAGGCGAATCTTTCGACTTCTGTCGTAAAATCACTATCAAGGCGTTGTACCAGCAAGCCAAAGCTCCAGTGACTCGGGTCTTCTTCAAAAACAGCTATGTCTTGCATATACACATCCAAGTCAGAAAGCGCATATATTGCAGTTAGCAGTTTTTCAAAGGCAACCTGCATGTCTTTTTTTGATTTCATTTGGGTACATTCGACGATAATTCCTCCCGCTGCGGCGTTGCAACTCAGTTTCATGTTGTCAGAATTTTCATCCAGTCCGATCGCTTTCAGTAACTGCACCAGAAACCACATACGTTTTACCTTGCCGGGTTGATATTTATAACCCAGGTCAGAAAATTTCAGCCTCAAGGTTCGTCCCTTGCCTCCCTCTGCATTTTCAAGTAGCTCGATAATGCCCACATGACCGCCAAAGCTCAGGTTAACAATCAAGGCGTGATCCATATTGATGACCACCCCACTAAACAGTGATGCTTCGATATATGTTTTGGTGGTCGGCGTTAATAGCGGTACCTTTTCACTGCCCGGGGTCGTGCAATCAACATGGTTAATATATGTTGTCGTAGATAGCCTGCCCTGGCCAGAAGCCAGAGTCACTGGTGCCAGCGCCTCTACAAAGCGACTATGCAGGGCAAAAATCAGATCATGGACACTCCGGACCTGCTCAACCTTCGGGCGATTAAGAGCCTGAAGACAGGATTGCAGCTGATGGCAGGCTGCCATCCATTGGCCAAACGTGCCCTCGGGTAGCGGTAGTGCCTCATCCGTATGCAGGGGGTGGATGATAGTCTCTAACCTTGAGCTGATGGTCTGTTTCAACGCCTCGAACCGGGTGGTCAATAGCGGTAATTCGTCCTGTAATGACCGGAGCCGGGGTGAACTGTGGTTACCAGCGAGCAGCAAGAATGCCCGATAGCCCTCCAACAGTGCTTCAGCGCCATAAACCAGCCGATTTACGCTGTCCCTGGTCGCTGCTACCAGCTTTGAGCGTTGTGGTGACATGCTGAGTTTTACCGGGTTGGCCAGACAATCCAGTCCGCCG
>NZ_JAHHPO010000967.1 GCF_024606365.1 Endozoicomonas sp. ONNA2 | reverse complement strand
TTAGAGCTGTTCAGAATTACAGTAATATGCCTTTGCTGGGTGCTGAATAGTTACAGAAAAATTTCTAAGTGGCTTTGAACATGACTGCTGTAATTCTTTCCCGCACCGAAAAATCCTTCACTTTGCAAATTGAAGTACCTGTTGACTCAGATAACATGCTCTCCAGTGAAGACCTCCTTCAGGATGCCCTCAATGAGGGTGGACGGCTGGCAACAGGTGAACTTTTACAACGCTTTGAAGTTCCGAATCATGATCCTGTTGTACTCCGTGGACAGAAGCTGACTTATAAACATCAGGTGGCCAAACGTTATGAAACACCCTATGGAGTATTTACCTTTGAACGCGCTGTCTATCAAGGGCATTGCGGTGGTGTAACCTGGAGTCCTCTGGATCATAATGCCCATATTAATTATACGAATTCAGGATACCTTAATCTGGAGACACTGTAATATAAAGCGTGTCACGGTATGTATTAGCTGGCATAGAGCGAGCCTTTGGTACATCAAATATAAGAACCGTTCTATCACCATAAATGCAATTCATGCTACCACTTCCCTTAAAACCTCTGTTTGCAATATTTGGATATAAAGCAATTACCCTGTTAGTCTGCTTTAGTTGAACACTGTAGTTCACACAGCTATCGGAAGGCAGCAGCCTACAATCTCTGGACTCTGAAGTGCTTTTCAACCTAAATTGTCCATCGTAATCATTTTCACCATGAGCTTGAACCTGTACAGTCCCAGTACTGTTTCGATAGATACAAATAGATCGCTCGCTTTGGTAATGGGGCGAGTGAAGTTCAACATTATCTAGGTGATTGATACGAACAAGGTCTGGTACCGTAAGCCGAATAGTGAGATTAACCGAGTTAACAAGCCCCTCTATAACTTTTTCCGGTAACAACGATGTTTTTGTAGCCTGAAAGGCCCTGAGTTCAAGGTTACCTTGATAAGCTCCTGCCTTGAGCAGACCTGTTTCTTCAAGAGCTTTCCTGCTTACTTTCGCTTGAATTCTGACACTTAAACACTTTAGGCATTTTTGGTTTGGATGCTGGTCATCACCCTCAAAAAGCCCGGAGCCGGAGAATGGGCAAGAACGCGAAAAATCACATCCTATAGCTGTTACATTTGGCAAGTACCTTTCTCTATTTCTATCAACCTGCCGGAATAAAATACTTATTGGTATTTTGTGTTCTCCACTTTCATGGGTTAGCATCAAAACGTTGGAGCCATCTATTTCACCACTCACATCATAATCTATGGCCCAATAGCAGCTTTCACTGTCACAGGAGCGAATTTGAAAATCTCTACTGGACACTAACTCAAGCGCATTTCCATCCCATGGAATTATTAGGGGCGTTAGATTAGTGCCATTAAGCCTTGTCCCATTCTCACAAAAACTGATTGCACGATTTCTATCACTTGCGATGCTGTATCTAATAGGATCACAGGCCGAAGTACCTATACTTCTGGACAAAGAAGTACCTCCTAGCAAGGGCTCGGCCATGATCAAAGTATTTACAAACTGTAGCAATCCAAAGAAGATATATCGGTAACGACTGCATACATACGAAGTGAACCGATTCATCAAAATACTGTTCATCATTGACAAATGATATGTCCTAAATTGAGGACTGACTTATTGGAAGCATGAGCTTCTAAAGAAACACGACACACTTCTTCATAATTTTGCTCTAACTCCAAGTATTGAAGGTTTGATGGCACTTCAACTTGAAAAAAACCCGTTTCATCTGTTTCTGAATAACTTCCGGTGTTAACAATCCTGGCGTTAGCTACTGGCTCCCTATTTCGATCCAATACCAAGCCATAAACCACTTTGAGTGAAATGATTTCATACTCCATTCTAACGACATTACCTGGATAGAGCGTAACCGTACGGGTGTTTTCTGATAACTTGTAAAAACCTGAATCACCTCCACGCAGTTGAACATTGTATATTGCGTATGGTCTTAATGGAATAATAGAATCTCTACCGCCGATAGCACTACCAACAACCTGACTATTTACTATCACATCAAATCTGGCAGTGTCGGGAACGCCTACTATTGTTACAATCAAAGCACTTTGTGCTTGTTGATCACCACCGACAGCTAAAAAAGTGCCATTGGTTATAAAGTTGGTGAATGCATTCAACGCAAAGCTAGTGTTTGTTTCGCGATTGCCGTCGGTTACACGATTTATAGCTAACCCAAACTTAGCCAATTGAGAAGCATAATCTACATCAAGACTAACGGTGTTCCCAAACTCGCTATGGTTAATATTAAATCTTGTTGACAAATTTCCAAGTAAGATTTCCTTATCTTGCCATCGTGCGTTTGCTTGCCACGCCATTAATTGTTTTTGCTCAACAAGATTACCATGGTGTTGCTCATATTGCGGTGCAAAACCCATGCTCAAATTAGAAGTATCCCAACGCCAGTTAGCACTCAATAAGGCAACCTTCTCTTTTCCAGATGCACTAAAATCCAAGCGAATATCAATATCAGACTGTGAGCCATGAAATATCGTTCGGTTATAACTGAACGTATTATAGTTGACTTTGCCATTTTGTTCGTTATCACGATAGGACAGCCTGAAAGAAGCACTACCTCCAAAAATCTGAGTATTAAAACCTATATTCACAGCTTCCCTTGACAGGTCGGTCAGTTTGCGGTCAGTTGAATAAAGACTGGCCCCGAGATTTTCCCTAATTCGATAATAGTCAAGAATAAGAGTATAATGGTTTTTTCTAAGGCCCACTGAAAAACGGGCCCCATTGCTTAAGTCACTGTCCAGCATTAAGCCACTATCGAATTCAAGTTTTCCCTTAATGGTAAAGAGACCCAGCTCAATCAATAATTTCTCTGACATCATAGACAAAGCTATTGTACCAGCCATAGCATCATCCAAACGTACGTTAAGACTTCCCCTAGCTAACAAGGGGCCGACAACTGGCGGAATTATTCGATCAGAGAGTAAACCAGCTATACGACCCACTTCAATGGAGAACCAAGGCTCTCCCGCTGGGGGAAGCTGTGACTGGCGAGCAAAAAAACGAGATATTTCTTTAATGAGCAGGCCCTTGTCGTCAAAAATTCTGATAGTCACATTATAAGCACCAGAAGGAAATGACGAAGTATCAAGTAGATGATTGCCAGACTCAAGAAGTGTAGAGTAGAGCAATTGGTTATCTTTAAGAACCTCAATCCTGCCATAATAAGGTAGAAAAACCTCCAAAGCAGTACTCTGGATTAAACCTTGATCAAGTTGGGTAATATCCGAACGGGCGAAGCGCACGCCCAATATATTTCTATCACTGGTGAATCTAAATACACCTTGCGTATTCACGTAACCTGCTTGATAGGAATAACCTTCAAACTCTCGCTGAAATAATAACGAATTGATAGCAAATGAGGAACTACCAATTAGGCTCCATCCTGCCTCCAGACTATTTTCTTGAAAGGCTAGCTGGGTTAGCCCAAGTATGTTGTAGTCAGTTACACTGGATACTATACCGGAAGCAACAGCGCCCAAATTCTGAATAATAGAAATACCTCCCTGTGCTGGTGGCAGGTACTTACGATATTCAGCGGAATTTACTTGTCGATAAGCAGAGTTCACAAAAATATCGACTCTAAATTGATTTTCATCAAAAATGATTCCAATGACTTCAGGTTCCAAAACCCCACATGACGACTGACCTTTATAAGGACATACATGGTCAGAATTATTGTCTAACTCCTTATTAAGCAACTCTGCAATAACATCTTGATTGTTTAGATCAGAAAGAGACCTGAGTATTACATCGGCATTTGAAAACTTCAAACTGTTTGGGGTATAGGTTACTTGGTGTACACCAACAAAGCGCCCTCCATAATAAACGTCTACAAAAGTTTCTATCGGCTTGGTGAGATTTTCAAAACCCTTTGGAGTTTTGAACTGGCTGGCAGCTAGCACACTATTAGGGGGGATCACACCTACTAAAAAGAACAATGCCAAACAATGTTGCCATTTCAGAATAAAAACAGGACACTTAAGCAGATTCTAACCTTATGAGCCTAAAAACAAAAAACTGCCAACGTAAATAAATACTTCACGCTGACAGTTGACTACTTCTTGTAGTACGTAAATAACTCAATCAGCAGACACCAACAAGGTCAAAATATCTGCGTAGCTGTCTGGAGCGGCACTCATAACATCATTCCTGTCAGCTACAACCCACATACGGGCGTTTCTAGGCCCGGTGCAATCAATCATAGCTTGTTTATTATCACCACCAAAGAGTGTTTTAGTACCGGTTGGGTTATGCCCCTCTCCCCATTTAGCATGGGCTGCATTGGCGGCAACATTGCTAGATACACCTTGTGTACCTGTAGCAAATACTTTGTATTTAATCAAATTGTTATTACTTTTTATACTGCCTTTCATTTTAAACTCACCTACGCCTTCCTCTCCAGAGTTTTGACTTGAAACAGACATTGAATATGTATAGGCATTATTAGATTTTTCATTAGTATAAACGCAATAATCAATTGAACCAGTAACATCTGTTAATGAACCATCCGCTGCTGCCGCTGCATCCCATGGTAAATCAATATCTGTTAACCCTGAAATTTTTACTAAATGACCGGTTTTAAGATAGACACCTACTTCTCCTGTTGAAGTTTTGCCTAAGAGTCCATCTTTTGCTGCCATGGCAAAGGGGGGTTGGAGAATACTACCTGAAAGGGCAATAATCATCAGGATGCGTAATTTACTATCTATGCCCATCTGCTTAATACTCATAACGTTAACTTCCTACGATAAAAAATGAGACGAGTAAATTGGGAAACCTCAAAAACTGGAGTTTTTGCCAATTCGTCTCGGAAAAAGGGTTTTGACAACTTGCCAAAACCTGAATTCTTTTTGAACCTATGACGACTCCTAATATGTCTTATTCATCTCTACTCAAAACGTCTCAACTGGGTTGCCAGCTGCTCTGCCGTTTGCAGTTGTGCAGCCATTATTTGTGCCGTTACCGGATCGTCTGCCTGATGAGCCAGCTTGATGGTATGCCTGGCAGTCTGGGCAAACGTTTCACAAGCCTTGGCAATTGCTTCAGCGTTCTGGTAGGTCTCCTGTGTTTGTGGGTCATCAATACGTGAATACTCAAACATTTCATTATACTCCGAGGGTACCCGACGACCGAATAAGCTGATACGCTCAGCAATCTGGTATGATGGTGGAAAGGGTTGCACGGTCTGATTTTGCCGCGCTTGATATTGAGCGGACTGACGGGCCGCTTCCGGAGCGACCGCCGCTAATAGCTGAGTAAACTCAGCAGCTCGGGCGCCTTGATTGTTCCACTGAGCCGCCTTGATCTGATTCACAATGGCCTGCCGCTCGCAATATGCAGCCACCAGTTTTTGGACCAACTCATTTTTTTCGGAAGTTTTAATACCAGTTTCCGCTTCTTTCAATGTTGAGGCAGTCATTTCATAACCCTCAAATGGGAAGTACAAGAAACCGGAATTGGATGGACGAGCTGATAAGCAGACCTCACCCTTGGATTTGCTGACCATCTCCAAGTTCCAAGTTCCAAGTGGGTCATTGCCGATAAATCTTAGGCTAACCACTTAACTAACACTGTTATTCCATCGCAATCCCAGCAAGTAAAATTATAGTAGTGTCGTTTATTTTTTATTTTTTTTTTTGAGACTATTAATTTCTTAGAAATTATCTGATATAACTTGGAATCTTAAGGTAGACATTAAGCCCCACCCACCGCACAAAGGCCTAATCTTGTACGCCC
>NZ_JAHHPO010000966.1 GCF_024606365.1 Endozoicomonas sp. ONNA2 | reverse complement strand
GTCGAAGGGTCGTGCCACCGAACTTCGACAAGCTCAGTCCAGTCAGGCAATGAAACCAGGGAAGTTATTTCCAGACAATTCCCAAGTATTGAGCCATGTTATTGTAATTGACTACAAACTAAAAAGCCGGGCTACTGTCTTCATGGGCAGAAACATGCGAACCTTCCCATTATGTTCACACAGAACTTCAAACCCATATTTTCCATAAAACTTCTCTGCGGCATCGGTTAAACAATCAACAATGATGGCGTATGCACGCATATGAGCGTTTATTTCCCACAGGTATTTCAAGGCATTAACAAGACAGATTTTTCCTGACCCCTCGCCCTGAAATTCTCGATGAACCCCAAACTGTGCGATCAAAAATACAGGAATAGGGTATTGTGGCAGCTGCTTTACCAACGCTTTAGGTAACGTGTCTCGACAAATTGAGCAAGGCGCAATGCTGTAAAATGCACAGATTGGTGTTTTTTGATTTGGCAAAGGGTTTGATGCGGGCAGAACCATTGTACGACTGATACCTGCCTGCCTATGTTTTGAGGCTTGAGTCTGGATGAACAAATCAAGTTCCGTTGCACCACAATCAAATGACGCTCTATCGTGGATACCTTTATCCAGTTCCACAAACTCCCTTGACCAGCTCACTTGACACCTTTCTCTTTGGTAAATGTCAGGGCATCCAGCAAGGCCTTATTGGGTGCCTTTGCCTTTTCGCAGGCTTCTGTAAAGCGATCAAAGACATCGTTTTCAACGGTCATCTTTTCATATTCAGAAATAACCTGTGTAGCGTCTTCATCCATAAGCCTGACAACGTATTCGGTCAAGCTCCTCAGTCCCAGTAGAGCTGAAGCCTTCTCTGCCTTAGCCTTGATCTCCTCATCAAGTCTCAGGTCCAGGCGTGCAGTAGCCATATTCCACCCTCCATTTGTACGGATATTTTCCGTATTGGCAGAGTTTAGACCTGAGCGCTGCTATAAGCAAGTTGTACGGATAAATGACGGATCACTCATTGATCGCCCCCTGTTTAGGTTTTTAAATTCAGGAGAGGCGACAACTATGCTGGCTCAGGCGGAAACATAGCCCGCGATTCGGTTGAGGTTGCAATTTTTCAGCCATGCCACACGCGATCTGGGCCAGCCCTTTGACCAACGATGCCAGTGGAAATGAGCCAGTACTTAAACCCAGCGAGTGGGCTTTAGACTCGCTAGTACAATGGTAATAATATTTCCCCTGCCAGTCTGGATAGACTTCGCGTGATAGCTCTCCTCGTTTTTTCAGATGCTGGAAAACGCAGTCGTCATTGTCATCGGATTGCTCTGCCGTCCAGTAAATGGTCTCCAGTGCAGTATTATTCAGCCATTGATGGTAGACCTCGTCGTTGGGAAATAAAGAAGCCGCCGTTGTTGGTGTACCAAACAAACCGGTCAGGTATTGGTTGGTTATATCCGTTATGAACACTTTCATTGCCGATACAGCGTGTTGATTGGAGTAATGGAAGTCCGATTCGGTTTGAAGCAGTCGGCAATAGTTAAGGGTGATCGCCACCATATTGCTCACGAAACCCTCCATAAATGAACAACGCTGCGTATAACCGGGAATAAAGTACTGAGCATTTCTGGCTGTGGAATAGGTCTCTATATAAGGGTAAAACTCCATGTCCCCAAGGTCCTTGAGACCACTAAGCACAAAATCCGACTGGTCGGTTGCTTTTGTATTCCAAAAAGAGAGGCAGCCCGCCACAGGGTATGACCTTGAAAACAACGGGATCAGAAACAGCTCTCGTCGGTGAAGACTAAAGTTGTGAAATGCCTGAATGGTTGATGTATGAACAGCACCACAGCTCATCCATTGGCCTAACGTATGAGCTGCATTCTTCAGAGCCTGTATATTTTCTGTAAGGTTTCGGTTTTCCAGTGGTTGGTTTGCCTGATCACTGTAGGACTTGTCTCGGGTATGAAAATGATAGACGAGATAGTAGTCCTGACTGTTAATAGTGATCACTTCTGGCTGAGAGGTGAACTGGTTGATAATGGTAGAAACCGTTTCTGTTTTTTGAACCAGTACAATGCCTTTTGATTTGGGAACTTCGCTTAGGTATTGGGAGGTTAAGATTTTTCCTTCATGGGTATCATTGCAAAACTGGTGTACGGCCTCTTCTCGGAAGAATTCATCTAATGGCTCATCCTTTCGTAAAAACTTATAACGATCACAGCCTGTTTTATCGGGGTTTTCAGACAGCAGTGTACGGCCTCCGCAAGCTTTTGCAGAGGTTGGTATGGATGAAGTGGGCAAGCTGTGATTCGCCAGAGCTTTAGTGGTTTTCTGGTAATGATCGACAATGTATTGTTGAAGCACTGCTCCTGTCGTGGCATTTGGCAATGCTAATGGCTTGCAACGAATCAGACGTTTTTTTAATTCAATAAATACTGGATCAACAGGTTGACAAAAGGAGTCCCTGAGAATGGGGTCAGACAGCTTGCACAACGATTCAGAAGAAGACAGCAAGCCGGTGATCGGGAGATGTTGCAGGTGGCAGGTATCCTGTTGCTCGATAACTCTGGTATGCAGTGTGCACGGTATATGAGCCGGTGCTTCGATCATCGTTGCCCACAGGCTTTTATTGGAATATGGCCTCTCGGTAACCAGTTGTGGATTAGCATGGATATCATCAGCCGTTATTAACGATGATAGCTTCCATAATCTGTCAGGGCTTACTCCTGACTTGATGGCTTTGTCCAGAAGCTCCGGGTGTTCAGATACCAGCGTTTCGGGTATCCATTCTATGGCGTTGGCATTTTGTGCAATGGCCAGCAGGCACAATTCGTAATCGAGATGTTCTTTGGGTATATCACTTAGCGCACGGTAGTTGGCGAGTACAGCATTTTCACACCATGCTCTGTTCTTGATCAGTAAATGATGGGGTATTTTTGAAATATCATCAGGGTAGTTTTTTAAATATTGTTCAATATTTTCCTCGGTTTTTTTTGAATCCGGAACGTAGCGAAGCCAAAATCGGCATTGGATAGCAGAGGCTGGCAATTCTGAAACTGTTTTTATTATTTCCTGATCAGCTAAAAGAAATGAATCAGGAATGCAGTGTCTGATAGCCTGCTCTATTGTATTGTAGTCTCGAAACTCCCGTGGAATCCTGTTTAGAGCTGGTGCAGGGTAGCGACTTACCGCATCGTTCACCAACTCTCTACTGAGTCGGGATTCAGGAATCATGCTAAATACAGTGTTGTCGAATTTCATTGCTGCTTTGGCAATGGTTTCATAGTCAACCCAGTCTGATGGCACTTTGCAGAGGTGATCTGGAGTTTGAGAGACCATGGCCAGATAGAGGTCTGTGGATTGTTGTGTGCGCAGTTGGTAATCTACCAGCTTGTCCTTATGAAAATTAAAGACGATATTTTTAACCAATTCATTAAATTCCGAAGAGGGATTGATCACTTGGCTCTTTTTTTCTAATACTTCATAGTTGTGTTTTAAACAGTGTAAAAACAAACGCTCGGTTTTTCTGGTTTCCGGGAGGTATGAAAAGAAATCATCATCACATTCAGCCAGCTGGAAGAGTGTCTTTTGTGGGAGTTCGTCCCACAGTGTATCTGGGATTTCATAGTTGCAGATGCCTTGATCCCGCAATAAGTCAAAGGTTATTGTTCTGGTGAGTACTTCAATCGGTGCTGATTTAAATATGATTTCCCTTTCAACTGGTTTGTGTTTTATCAGGTACTCGCACAAGCGAGCAGATTCTATTTGTTCCCGTTTTCCAAAATGCCACTCCAGAGCCTCTTTTTGATATCTCAATTTTAAATCGGTTTGGCTGGCGATTTCATGTTTTGAAATCGTTCGACCATCTGAAAAAAAGATATCATTAACTGGTTTATTCGTTGGGATTGACAGGGCTGTTAATGTTTTTTTTCAACACTGTTGGGGTATTGTATGTCCATAATATTCGATCTCGTAAGAGTAAGTAAGAGTAAGTAGGCAGTTTGTTTTCAAATAAAAATAACTGACCCTACATTCAAATTATAATAGTCACATCTCCTCTCCATTACATAATTTTTTGTTATTATTAGCCAATCATAAATTTCATCAGAATTTCCCATGAAGTACGTCACTCCTGTCACCAGCAATTGCCGGACTTCATACGCTGACGCTCGTTAAAAAGTTAAATTCTACTAACTCTGACAACGGAAACCGGGGTCGGGTCTTGATTGCGACAGGCGCTTAAAAGCGGTAAAAGCCGGGGTCAAAAAAAGCTGAAAAAGTTGAGAAAAAGTTGGGTCAGGTCTTTCTTTGTGCAAATATCTTGTCTATCACCATAAACGACAATTGTTATGTAAAATGCAAGACCTGACCCTGATTTTTCATATAAGTAGCTGGCCATATGGAATCGAATATTTCTGGCTACTTGGGCCGGTACTATGTGAGGCACAACGGAGGGAGCATAGCCGTAGTTATATGGAAAACTTTTCCTTGCAATGCGGGCAAGGCCATATATGACCCCGGTTTCTTTTATTGTGCAAATGTCTTTTTATTAGTCTAAACGTCAACTGCCATGCATAATTAAAGGCCTGAACCTGGTTTTCTTCTATTTACTATTCCTGTACCCAAAGTGTCCGAATTGATCATCCATTCCCTTGACCTGAGCGCCCAAGCTATCACGAAGTGCATCGATCATGCCGTGTCTGGTAAGTGTGAAGGTATCCTCGGCACTTTGAGCCAGGGGACGCTGGTGATGTTCTTGATCAGTTTGGGTTTGCTGAGGAACAGTTTGAGCTTTTGGTTGAGCAGTCTGAGCTTTTGGTGGAGAAAATATTGAATTCCTCGGTGCGCCCTGCCCGGGCAGCGATGTGCAGGATGGTCTCACCATTGTGCTCGACGGCATTGACATCGGCATGGTAATCAATCAGGAGCCGGACTAAATCAGTATGTTCGTTCTTTAAGGCGACAGCTAACAGATGTTCAGGATGACCGGAGGTCACCGAATGGTAAGTCCGATTAGCCAAAGCCTCGTCCTGGCGCAGCAGCGTCCTCAGCTCGGGCAGGTTTCCGGTACGGCAGTAATCATATATCTGGGTTCCACAATAACGGAATTCGTCGTCAAGCAGTTTCCTGCCGTCAATACGAATCAATGGCAGTGCCGGTTGCTTGCATATACATTGGCGTTGGTCAAGAGTTCTTGCCGACTGTTGTACACTTTCAAGCCATTCTGTTATGCATTCCAGGTGGAAAACTTCACGTGCATCGCACGAGGATTTGACCAGTGAACGCCCGCCAAGCTGTCCGACATAGCCGTCGTCACCACTACAGATAGCACATTCAAAGAATAAATCTGTCCCGTTTCCTCTGACACCATCCATCGCTTAGGAGCTCTCCTGAAATAACTTCGACATTTCTACAGACGCTACCCGCCGCCCGCTTCCCGAAA
>NZ_JAHHPO010000965.1 GCF_024606365.1 Endozoicomonas sp. ONNA2 | reverse complement strand
GATGATTGCGGTGGAGCATCTGAATATGCGGAAGTTATTTACAGACAATTCCTAAACAGGGAAAGAAGAGGGGTGAGGAAGGGGGGGATAAACCTTGTCATAGCTCCTAAGAGTACTGGAGTGCGGAGTGTATAGTGATTGACCTCGCATTCTATAAGTAGTTTTACTTATTTTTGTGACTGACGGTTTGTTTGCCTTGAATAATCTATACTTTTTACGAGTTCAAATAGGTTGTTTCTTTCATCACACAATCACAGCTGCATGATTGTTGTCGTATAAGCGTTTGGTTTTATTCACTGTCTATGCGGTATTCCTGTGGATGGGGCTCACGTTCTTTGTCGTGTGGTATCCATCACAAGTGGGAATATCTCATTCTTGCTGGTTAGTTATTCTTCTTGGGTGGTTTGATTATGAAGGTGTTCAGGTTTCCATCTGCGTACAGTATTTTGTTCCTGATTATCGTATTTATGGCAATTCAGACGTGGATTATTCCGGCAGGCAAGTATCAGGTTGAAACCAATGAGGCTTTGGGGCGAGAGGTACCTATTGCCGGTACGTATGGTGAGGTAGATAGCAATCCCCAGGGGGTTAAGGAAATCCTGCTTGCACCAATATCGGGCTTTTACGATCCGGACACTTACCTGGCGAACGGTATTGATGTCGCCTTTTTTATTTTGATCATTGGTGGCTTTCTGGCGGTGGTGACTAAAACAGGCGCCATTGATTCAGGCATCGCCAAGGTGACAGCGGCATTGAAGGGGCGAGAACAATTATTGATTCCCATATTAATGTTTCTGTTCTCTCTGGGCGGGACTATCTATGGAATGGCAGAAGAAAGCCTTGCGTTTTATCCATTGATTTTACCTGTAATGATTGCCGCCGGTTATGATTCGGTGACGGCAGTTTCTGTGATTCTGGTTGGCGCAGGCCTGGGCACGCTGGGCTCTACCGTTAATCCTTTCGCCACGGTCATTGCGTCTGATGCAGCGGGTATCAGCTTTACTTCGGGAATAACGTTACGCCTTGTTATCTACGTTCTTGGGCTGGGTATTTGTATTGCCTATGTGATGCGTTACGCCGCAAAGGTGAAAGCTGATCCGACATGTTCCATTGTGGCGGAAATGCATGAGTCTAACCGTGAGCATTTCCTGTCTCAGCGAGATGAAACGATTTCCTCTGAGTTAACAGGATCGCAGAAAATAATTTTGTTGCTGTTTCTTGTTGCGTTTGGCGTGATGATCTACGGGGTATCGGTTGCCGGCTGGTGGATGGCCCAGATGTCTGCCCTCTTTCTGGTGGCATCAATAGCAACAGCGTTTATCGCCAGGATGAGTGAACAAGAGTTCACCAATACATTTGTGGATGGTGCGAGAGATTTGCTGGGTGTGGCATTAGTGATAGGTATCGCCCGGGGTATCGTTACCATAATGAATGACGGGATGATTACTGATACGCTCCTTTACTGGTCTGAGCAGGCTGTTAGTGGTCTGTCGTCTGTTATGTTTATCAATGTGATGTACTGGATTGAGATTGTTCTCTCCTTTTTTGTACCTTCCAGCTCCGGGTTGGCGGTGCTTTCCATGCCTATTATGGCCCCGCTGGCCGAATTTTCCGGAGTGGGCAGGGATCTGGTGGTGACTGCTTATCAATCAGCCAGCGGCATTGTGAATTTTATTACACCCACTTCCGGGGTCGTCATGGGGGCTCTTGCTATAGGGCGAGTGCCTTATGAGCGCTGGCTGAAATTTATATGGCCACTGTTGCTTATTATCACTGTTTTTCTGACGATTGCACTCAGTGCAGGTACAATGTTTGAGTAGTTTTTAAATACAACCTTCGTAACTATTCTGTGAACCCAGCCAAACCAGCCCACCAAGCTGGTAAGGAATA
>NZ_JAHHPO010000964.1 GCF_024606365.1 Endozoicomonas sp. ONNA2 | reverse complement strand
CAGTACCTGCCCAAGTAGCCAGAAATATTCGATTCCATATGGCCAGCTACTTATCATGTTCAGCCCTGTTGGTTGGTCGACACCAGCCATAAGGCAATTTTGGCGGGCATTGGGGCCTTGAGTTTTGGATCCCTGGCAATCTCGCTACTGAAAAAATCTCTGGTGAATTTATCACTTTTTCTCACGCCGTCAGCGGCAATCTCGTTGGTGAGTGTTGTGTTTTCACCAGCCCGGGCATGGTTCAGTATGCTGTGTGCTTTGGCTAAATCGCCAAGATTCTTCGGATTGATACCAAGGCTGGTCAATTCGCCCGCCAAATCGGGATCTCTTGAGGCAAATGAAACCAGCAAGGCTGCCGCTTTGGTCAGGGTAGCGCTGTTGTCTGCGCCCTGGCTCTTCAGTAATTTTTTCAGGTGATGCTGTTGATTGCCTCTCAGCAATTGAGTGATGGTTTTATCACTGTGCAGCTTCTCGATCAGGCCTGAATTGGCGTTGAACAACTGTTCTTGTAACGCCATGGTCTCCTTTTCCAGTTTTTCAGCACACAGCGCTTGGCGTGGGTAGGTTATGCGGGCAGTGAGATGGCTGGCTGTTGCCCGGTCGAAGTTTTTATATGGGATTGGCTTTTCGAAGTTACCGATTCCGGTATTGGCAGCAATCTGCATTTTGGCCATCAGCAGTGCGTTTTTCAGTTGCTCCTTTTGTTCCTCGCTAAAGTTTGCCTCCGGGAATTGGGAGTCAATAAAACTAGCCATTAACTGTTCCCGCCAGAAGCTCAAATTTGGCGATTGTTTCTCATACTCCGGAGGCAGGTTAATCTGGGTGCGGTTGTCCTTGTTGGCTTTTTCCTTCAACTGATTGCCGTCCCTCTGATTGTCAGGGGTATCCTGCAGTTTGCTGTTAGCAAACACTTTGATGGAATCCTTGTCAATGCAGTTGGTGAGGGTCAGGAGGATTTGAATGGCCTTGAGCTGGCTGGACTGTTCAATCAGGACATCCTCCAAATTAAAGGCACTGGTGAAGTTGTGACACATTTGTGCAATATCTTCAGCAGTAAGGATATTCGTGATGTTGCTATCAAGCGTGTTCAACCGGGTTGCCATCTCATCGGCACCTGGCAGATTGCCGAAGCTTTCCGCCGTAAACTGAGGCGCCGATGGTGCTGCGCCGGTCGCTGTGAAAGAGTGCTGGGGTGATGGGGGGAGATGAACCTGTGTCGCATCAACTTTGTACATGGAAACACCTGTATCGTTGGAGTTAGTTATTAATGGCTCATTGTCAAAACTGGCAATGTTTTGGGCATAAACCGGATATTGGGTCCATCTGCCTGTACTGCAGCAATCTGGACGTTATCTTAGACTATTGACCAACCGAAAAGTTTCATAAGCCGTGCAATTTGCTCCGGTGCCAGCAAAACGAGTGAGTGACCAAAACTCCTCAGAGAGCCCCTCAGAAGAGGTGCTGACAGTGGTTATTGATTTTCCTTCAAATATTCAATGCCAAAAATTCAAGGGAGGGGGCAAAGAAAGCACAGCCAGTAACTGTTCAGCACTGAACTCAATATTGTCCTCCCTGGTGCGGCCAATAATGGTTTCCTGATCCTGCAACGGACACTGTTCCCACTCCCTTAAATGATGGACATAGCGCTGGGTGTGGATATAACTGCCGCCGACAAAAGAACGATCCTCATCACCGACAAGCGCCACGGCTGCACGGTGCTCACCTTCTGGATTTTCAGTGCCATCCACAAACCGGGTCAGGTCGCGGCTGTCCAGATACCGGAAGCCACTGATGTCTTCCTGAACTTGTACCGTGCGGCCCAACGAGCGCAGCACCTGGCTCATCAGCAGGTAATTGATGTCCTTCCGGTCTGAGCGAATGTGCAGCAGCAGGTCGCCGGGTGTTGCAGGGGCTGCACGGCCACCATCGTTGATGGCCGTAAAAGGGTGCAGTGCCTTGGGTTTGCTGCCGGAATAAAGCCGGTCCCAGGCATTACTGCCAATGCTGATGGTTGAGCTGTGCCTGGCATCGGGGTACTGCCTTGCCAGAGTTTCAGTAAGCTCCGGAATGCTGGAAAGTGTCTGGCGGGTTTGCAATAGGCTGTCGCTGTCGCTTTCTTTGATCGTCAGTACCAGAAATTGGGCGTCGGTATTTTGGCATCCGGGGTGATGCCGGACTGAGGCGTTGGCATGGTCTTAAACCTTGAAAGTCTGTGAATTATGTGGTTTTGGTTGGTTCAGGTGAGACTTCACTGATTTTGATGGACTGATTATTATATTCTCATTACAGAGTCTTTATTACTGTCAGGGATCAATACAATCTTTTCTTAAATTAATAAGCATTTATTCAGGCGCCAACCCTGGACGGGTAGTAACTGAGCGTCAGTCATCTATTTGTCAGCAATGAATTTCTTGAGTGTGGGAGCGATAGGAAGGAGGGCGAGCTGCTGGGCAAATTGAACCCGATTTCTTATGACCAGCCTTGACAGATCTTGCAGGGAGAGAGGATTGGCATGACAACCCTTGATGTATTCGACTGAGATTTCTGCGTCTCCATAAACAGCGGACAATGCCACGAAAACAGTTTTATGCTTTAGTCCCGAAAACGCCTCGCCCAAATAGTCGTCGTTGGTTTTGAAACCGACGGTTCCTTTATTCATATCTATAATGCAGCTTATTATTGTTGGCACATTATAGGTACCGGATGATGTGACTTTGGGGTAACTGCCAATGACCTGGCCGTTATGAAGCAGTTGCTTGTTATTAATATCCCAGCCCCGGAGGACGCTGTGCTACCTGGGAAATTTGTGTAAACCGTTACATATTCAGGGGTTCCTTCCAGTGCGACTCCAATTACCGCATGGGATTCTCGCACGTGGGTTGGCCATTCAATATCCACCACATGAAGGTCATCGGTAAAGCCAGTATCTGACATGGCAATGTCTGTTCTATCCTCAGCCCGGTTTCGATGTAATTTGTAATCCTTTTGACAGTTTTAAAATGAAGAAGTTCTTATTTTGACCTTTATGATTTCCTGAATATGTGTGATCGAGACGAAGAGGGAGTTGACCCTTTGCTATCGGCTTCGGCAACTTATCGGCAGGTGTGGCATTTTGCCTGGCCCGCCATTATTTCCAACATTTCGGTACCGTTGCTGGGGCTGGTGGATGCTGCTGTCCTTGGTCATCTCTCGGCACCGGAATATCTGGGCGGTGTTGCCGTGGCGGCAACCCTGTTCAGCATGATTTTCTGGACTTTTGGGTTTCTGAGAATGGGCACCACCGGGCTGGTTGCCCAGGCCAGGGGTCGTAATGACCGTTATGCCCTGAGGCAGTGGTTGTTGCAGTCCGTGGTTTTTGCCGCTGTCACAGGCTTGCTGCTGATTCTCCTGGCCCCGTTGATGTTAAATTTTGCCTTGCCTTTATTCGCCGCCAGTGACCCGGTGGTGAGCCAGGCTGAAATCTACTTTCAGATTCGGATAGTCTCCGCACCCGCCGTTTTAGTGAACTATGGGTTGATTGGTTGGCTGATTGGCATGCAAATGCCCAAGGGGCCATTGCTTATCCTGGTTGTGGGTAATGGGGTCAATATTGTCCTGGACCTGTTGTTGGTTCTCGGTCTGGGCTGGGCAACCCGGGGTGCGGCGATGGCAACGGTGATGGCTGATTATCTGGCGCTGGCTGTTGGGTTGCTGATGGTCAGGCGAATTCTGGCCGGTGAGGATGGTCAGTTCAGTACTGAAATGGTATTTGATATGGTTGCGTTTCGTCGGCTGATCATGCTCAACCGTCACCTGTTTGTACGTACAGTGTGCCTGTTGGTTGTACAGGCATTTTTTACCGCTCGGGGCGCCCGGCTGGGGGATGAAGTACTGGCTGCCAATGCGCTGCTGCTGAATCTGATGGTGCTGATTGCCAATGGTCTGGATGGTTTCGCTCACGCAGCCGAGGCATTGACCGGTGAGTCCATTGGTCAGGGTGATTGCCCCCGGTTTTATCAGGTAGTCAGAATAACCGGTTGGTGTTCCCTGGTCTGTGGCGGACTGTTCTGCCTGTTGCTTGGTCTTGGCGGAAATGCCTTGCTGGGCTGGTTGACCAATATCCCGGAAGTTAAAGAACAAGCGTCTGTTTACCTTCCTTGGCTGGTCGCCATGCCGCTGATTTCGGTTTGGTGTTTCTGGTTGGATGGCGTCTTTATTGGTGCGGTCAGAACCGATATGATGCAGAATACGATGCTGATGGCCACGGTTCTGGTTTTTCTTCCGGTCTGGTTCCTGTTTCGTGATCTGGGAAATCAGGGCTTGTGGCTTGCTTATACGGTTTTTATGGCCGCCCGGGGACTGGGGCTGATCTGGGTTTATCACCATTTTAGTAAGGATAATGTCTGGTTTGTGACCCGACATGACCTTTTGCCGTGAAAAATATTTTGCTCAACCATTTTTCATCCCCGGGGGTGGCGCAAAATATTTTCACGTGCCATGGGCATTTGTGAGGAGCTGGTTTTGAAAGATCGGGTTAACGTTTGATGTCAGACAGGTTGCTTGAAAAGAGCGTTGGTACTATTAAAGCGCAGCATGAGCTGGATACCAGCGGCCTGTTCTGCCCGGAACCGGTGATGATGTTGCACAATAAGATCAGGGATATGGCACCGGGTGAAGTGGTTCGGGTACTGGCTACTGACCCTTCTACCCAACGTGATATCCCAAAGTTCTGTCATTTTCTGAATCACTCGCTGGTCCACCATCAAGAGACAGAAGCTGTTTATTTCTACTGGATTAGAAAAAGGGGTGGCAATGGGTAGGGGAGTGCCTCCCCCTTTAACGAACCTCGCGGAATTCGTAACTATTCTGTGAACCCAGCCAAACCAGCCCACCAAGCTGGTAAGGAATA
>NZ_JAHHPO010000963.1 GCF_024606365.1 Endozoicomonas sp. ONNA2 | reverse complement strand
AGCAGTTGCCGGGAGTGTCGGCACAAGGAGTCAGAAATATATGATTTCATATGGTTAGCTACTTACTGGTTTTGATAAATCTATAAAGCCTGTAATCAAGCATGAACTTGTCTGGTTTTTTGTTGTCCATAAGATCACCATAAAACAAAGGGCACTTTTATGATTAATCCTCCTTCTTCTCCAGCATCTTCTCCTGTCAATGAACTGCCACCGTCTTATGAAGAAGCAATGGCACAAAGGACTACTTTAGGGAATCATGAGGTTCAATCTGCTTCTGCTGATGCAACGGTAAACTTAAAATTTCAAACAACAGCTCCGATTCAGCCGGGAACTTCCCAAGAGGTAAAGGTTGACAAGCGTACTGTGGGCGCTGTTGCTGTAGCGGGAGCTGTTTCGATCACGGGAGCTGTTTCGATCAATAGTGGAAATTCGCTCAAATCAATGAAAAGAGCATCTACCGATAACTCTGACCTTGAGCCTCCCTTCAAGAAGAAAGCGCAGCAAGTGTTAGAGTCAGCCACAACTACATTTATTTCAAACTGTCCCAAAATAGCGTATTGCCTTGGCAATCCTGAGCTAAAGAGTGCTGCGGCTGAAATATTAGCTTTGTATACCTTTTATTCCGTACCTGATGCTGATGCTTCACAAGAACCAAAAAGAGAGTCAAAAAAGGTGTTATGTGAACTTGTTATGAATAATATTGAGCTTTTCAATATATTATTCCGTTATATAGCGGTTCCTGGCTGCGGTCGTTTAAAGCCCGAAAGATTTCTGGGTGTTATGCTCTCGCTATGCGAAAGTGCTTATCAAGGCACTTTTCCAAAAACAGTTATCAGTATTGGTTCGGGGCAGGCATTTCTTGAAAAATGTTTTAGTTTGATGGGAGACATTAATGTGAAATGCTATGACCGTGAACCATTAACCCGATTTTTACCTGTTGCACAAGCTGAGTTCCCAAAAGATATTAACAACTGCCTGCCTGATGATTGCAGTAATTGTTTATTGGTTTCAGGATATCCCCAAGGTTTTTTAGGTCCTGTGCTTTTGGAATTTATACGACGGGGAGGGGAAATGCTCTGCA
>NZ_JAHHPO010000962.1 GCF_024606365.1 Endozoicomonas sp. ONNA2 | reverse complement strand
CGGCACGACCGGCTTCCGAAGGTTTCAACGTCTTCTGAAGTTACGGATTCAGGCTGTAGTGAAGATTTTTTAAAGCAAAAAAATCAGGATAGTCGTCTAAAGTATGAAATCTGTCAACTCCAAATGGTTCGAAAAGCTCTTTAAGTTTTTTAACACCTTCATCCTTTCGTTTGCCAAAACATAAGCCAAAACAGAGTCGTTATTATAAGCAGTTAACCAAATCATATTTTCTGACCAAGTAGTCATTCAATCCCGGCAACTGCTCCTGCATCGCTCAGGCTCCTGCATCCATGCAGTCGAGCGGCGTTACCACTCTTGCCACATTGACTATGCTCCCTGCGTTGTGCCTTGCATAGTAGCTGCCCATTTAGCCAAAAATATACAGTTCAATTTGACCAACTATTAATAGCTATAAAATCTGAATTCAAGCATGAACTTGTCTGATTTTTTGTTGTCAGAAAGATAACCTTAAAACAAAGGCACTGTTCATGATTAATTATCCTTCTTTTACAGCATCTTCTCCTGTTAATGATCCGCCACCGCCTTATGATGATCCGCCACCGTCTTATGAAGAAACAATGGCACAAAGGGCTGTATTAGGGGATCATGAGGTCCAATCTGCTTCTGCTGATGCAACGGTAAATTTAAACGTTCAAACAACAACTCCGATTCAGCCGGGAACGCCCCAAGAGGCAAATATTGAGGAGCGTACAGTGGGCGCTGTTTCTGTCGCGGGCGCTGTTTCAGTCACGGGCGCTGTTTCAGTCAATAGTGGAAACACTCAATTATTGAGAAGACTATGCACTGATAACTCAGAGCTTGAGCCTCACTTCGAGGCAACGTTAGATTCAGCCCTTGTCGCTATTATTGCAAAATTTCCCAATATAGTTTCATTCTTTCGTGTTCCAGATTTCAAGAGTGCTGCGGCTAAAATGTTAGCTTTGTATGCCTATTATTCCCTTCCTGATTATGATGATTCGCAAGAGCCAAAACGAGAGTCAAAAAAGGCGTTATGTGAACTTGTCCTGAATAATACTAAGCCTTTCAATATAGTATTTCCTTATATAGCGGTTCCCGGTTGTGGTCATTTTAAGCCTGAAAGATTTCTGGATGTTGTGCTCTCTCTGTGCGAAAGTGCATATCAAGGCACTTTTCCAAAAAAAGTTATCAGTATTGGTTCGGGGCAAGCATTTCTTGAAAAATGTCTTAGTTTGATGGGAGACGTTACTGTGAAATGCTATGACCGTGAACCATTAACCCGATTTTTACCTGTTGAACACGCTGAGTTTCCAAAAGATATCAACAACTGCCTGCCTGATGATTGCAGAGATTGTTTATTGGTTTCAGGATATCCCCAAGGGTTTTTAGGTCCTGTGCTTTTGGAATTTATACGACGGGGAGGGGAAATGCTCTGCA
>NZ_JAHHPO010000961.1 GCF_024606365.1 Endozoicomonas sp. ONNA2 | reverse complement strand
TAGACCAATTTGCTGCCACCGCAGCAGGGCAGTCTATTCTCGGACAGCCTCCTGGCGTCCCTTCATTAGCCAGAGCCTGGTTCCATGCCCTGAGAAGTGCTTTCTCATCACCTTCCCGCCATGGAGAATCGGCATCTTTACCGATCGCATCATGGCCATGAATGCCATTGCGGCCTGCATCGACAAAAAAGTGACCATGAAGGTAAATATGATAATTAAAATCACCTGGGATATTTTCTCTTTTAAACTCCGGCGTTTCAGAAAGGGGCAAAAATACAGCCCAGTTTGCCGTAATATGAGCCTGGTCTTTTGCTGGCGTCCTGGTAATCACTATGGCTACATGGGGCTCAGCTTTATCCGGGGCATGTTTTACCTTGCCTGTTTTGATATCTTTCTGAAAACTACAGGGCCATCCGTTTTCTTTTCTTTTTATTTCAGCGAGTTTGTCCGACTGAAGAATTCTTTCAACACCCGCATATTGAATACGACTATCAGAACCTGAATGATTTATACAAACCTCGCCAGCCCAACCAGCTTTCACGGACGCATCGGATAAAATAGCGTCACCAATAAACCGGCTACGTTCAGACTTATTGCCGATCTGAATCGTAAAAATGCTTTCAAAGGAATCAGTCTTATTTTCAATCAACAGCTCGACTTGCTTTAACTGCTTCAGCAAAGGAAATATTTCTGCTATTTTCCCCGGCAGGTTTTTATCCAGGAGAAATTCCGGTACATCGCCATCATCTTCAAAGATTCCAGCTATCGAGCCTTCACCTGCTGGAATTTGCTGGTGAGTTCGCAAGGGCACCCATACAATAAACCATGGCGAGTCCTTCGTTACCGCAAAACGCTGAATAACACGACTCAGTTTCTGAAAAATCTTTGCCTGGTCGGATTTTGAGTACTCATGCCAATCAGGGCGATATTCCTCACCCCATGGATTAAAGACTTCTGCAGCCCAGCCAAACTCCTGCCATTGATCAGACTGGTAAAAAAATGCCTCACACAGGTGGAAAAGACTCTTCATACCCAGGCCAAATTTACCAACCGAGGCTTTAGAGTCCGCTTTTGAACCCGCAGCAATAGAACGTATGCCTTTCTCATGCTCCTCTTTGAGTGGAGCATTATTAATAAAAAATATGGCCGGATCCCGAAGCAGTGGATTGTCAGGATTTTCAACCCCCTGACACCATCCCATAACCAGTTTATCCGCAGTGGCATCATCTGAGTTTTGTATTATTTCTTTCAGAACAGGAAAACCATTTTCATATCGATCCCTGAGATTGTCTCTGATTTGATTAATGACACTAATAGGATCCTGTTCAGCACCTGCCATAAGATCTGGTTCTCCAGTACACAAAAGATTCTTGGACAGTATATTTCGACTAAAAATTCCGTTTAATGACACGCTACAAAGCACTGCTGTAACACTTGAGCAAAAACTGGCAAAATCCTCAGTGTACAAGGATTACTGCTTATAACCTCCAACCCGGAGCAATGACACCGTAATCAACTACACAGGCAATATCTGGGCAGTGTCTTTTTCCCTCCTCAATACTGGCCATAATGTGGCTCATATAGCTGGGGGCGCTCCTGAACAAGGCTTACTTTAACCTCCATAGCCAGGAACCATCCAAGTGACCATCTATACCCCGGGAATGAGAATTATCTGCCGCGATGCAGAGTGGCTGGTAACCCGAGTCAGGCCGGCAAACCGTCTGCAGGATCAGGTTATTGATTGTGTGGGGGTGGATAATTTAACCAGAGGTCACGAGGCAACCTTCCTGACCCAACTGGAGACCATTAAAGAGGTTGATCCAAGAAAAACCCGCCTGGTTCGGGACGATTCTAACAGTTACAACAAATCCAAGCTCTTTCTGGAGGCTCAACTCAGGCAAATGCCACTGACAGACCCAAATCCCCATGTAGCGGGAATGGGGGCATTCGAGCCCATGAAATACCAGACCGAGGCAGTCCAGCGTGCGATTGGTCAACTCAGGCCACGCCTGCTTCTGGCTGATGCGGTAGGCCTGGGAAAAACCATTGAGGTCGGGATGATCCTCAGTGAACTGATGAAACGGGGTCAGGGAGATCGCATTCTGGTATTGGCGAAAAAGTCCATGCTGGCTCAGTTCCAGGCAGAACTCTGGAACCGTTTCACCATTCCCCTGATTCGAATGGATTCTGATGCGCTCACCAAATTGCAGCTAAAAATACCCGCTTCAAAGAACCCCTTTGAAATATACCAGCGGATCATAATCTCCATCGATACCCTCAAAGACATTGGCCGCTATAGCCATTTCCTGGAAAACACCCGATGGGACGTAGTGGTAATTGATGAAGCCCACAATGTGGCGGGCGGCACTAACCCCGAAAAACACCTGAGTTACCGTTTGGCCAGACGACTCGCCCGCCGTGCCAACAGCATGATCCTGACCACCGCAACACCACACAACGGCAAACGGGAAACATTCGGTCGGCTGATCAGTCTGCTGGACCCCTCTGCGGTGCCCGATCCTCAGCTCAAAGATTATGAAGCCAAAGATATCGCGCCTTTCTTTATGATGCGCTTCAAGGAAGATGTACGGGGAGAAGCAGGGGATAATTTCGCACCAAGAGAAGTGATTGATCTGGAAAAAACGTCTATCCAGGCAACCGATCAGGAAGAGTTGGCTTACCGACAGCTGGCAACCATCCGCAAGAAAGTAAAAGACCAGCTCATCGAATCCAACGCCATTGTGGCATGGGGAATGTATAAATCATTTCTCTCCAGCCCTGAGGCCTGCCTGTCAACCGCCAGCAAACGATTAGACCAGATTCGAAAAAAAGACCCCGCAGCAGCGGAAATCCCCGAACTGGAAAAACTGGTAAAACTGCTTAAACCCCTGTCCATCAGTACAAGTGCTCGCTTCCAACTGCTGATTAACCAGCTGGAAGCAATAAACTGGCAGGGCAAAGCCGACAGCCCTCGCCTGCTTTTATTCACAGAAAGTCGGGTAACCCAGCAACACCTTGCCGCTGCCCTGGCAAAACACTTTCAGCTTACCTACAGCAACAAACAGGAAGCCCAGCCTGAACAGGTGATTGCCACTATCCACGGAGGAATGTCCGATATAGCCCTGGCCAGCACCGTCGAAGCATTTGGCACAGGCAGTAGCCCTATTCGCATGATGATTGCAACAGAGGTGGCCTCTGAAGGTGTGAACTTGCACCACCAGTGTCACAACATTATTCATTATGATCTGCCCTGGTCCATTATCACCCTGATTCAGCGTAATGGCCGTGTTGACCGCTTTGGCCAGAAACACAGTCCGATTATCCGCTACCTGATGGTAGAAACCGCCGAAGGAATTATGGCCGGTGATAAAGACATCTTTGAACGCTTGATCGGTAAGGTGGAAGAAATCAACCGATCCACGCGCACTGGCGAAAGTGTGCTGAAACTCCACGACGCAAAAAAGGAAGAAGACTTTATCGCCAACCAGGGCATTATGGCCAACAACAAAGACGTTCTGGAGAAAACCAATCCCGACACCACCGAAAGCGCTGGACTCGAATCCCTGCTGTTAGAGGCTAACAGCCAGGGACACGAGGACTTTCTGGCATTGTTGATGGGACAAACCAGTGAGATAAGCCAAAACAACGCCATTGAAGATAAAAACGTTGATAATTCAAGAGTTCGCCTTTTCAGTGAAGAGCGCTTTCTGGAACTTGGCTACCGCACCCTGAAAGAAGAACTGGATGCACCAGACTGGCACAATCTGGAAAAAACCAAACACCAGTTTATTCTCACTCCGCCTAAAGAGTTGGCCAGAAGGCTGGGTATGCCAGGCGCCAGTTCCGGCATGGTTATGGGTTCTACCGCCATTCCTGAAGAAGCCTGGCCTGATGACCAACAGCTCTATTTAACAGCCAGTCCCGCACGGGTGAATAACGCCATCAAGGCCGCACTGGCACAAAAAGGCCAGTGGTCCAAAGAGCTTTTGCTCACCGAACAACACCCTGTTTTGCAATGGCTGTCAGAACGTTTGATGATGATCCAGCCTCGGGGTGAAGCCCCCATCATATCTTCACCACATCTGGAAGATGGAGAACTATTGTTCTGTTTTATTGGCCAGGTCAGCTCCCGGGCAGGTACACCGCTTATTGTGGACCCTCACGCCATGTCATTCCGCAAAGGCGGTAAATATGAATTAAGACCGCTCAAAGAGTCTCTGGCCACAGTCCGGTTTGAAGAACTGGTTAACAGCGGGAAAACCGGAGAGATGAAACCGGATCTGATGCAGGGCTTTGTCACTTCAGCGGTGGAACAAAGCTTGCTGCACATGAAAAAACTGAAAGACCAGCGGCAGGAACTGCTTAAACCCAGGCTCGATGAAGAAGAGCAGCGTCTCAAGCACTGGTTTGAACAGTGGGCGTTCCATATTGATAAAAAACTGGCCAGCCTGCCCCCGGAAGGAAAACGGGCCGCCAGAGAAAGACAGCGTCGGGAAGAGATGGAAAAATACCTGGCGGACCGTTCTGAAAACTGGAAAGCAACCCATTATCGTGCCAGCGACGAGCCAACCACCCGTCTGATTCTGGTGGTGGAAGGAGTAAAATAATATGGCACTGGATACGGCAATCAAAAATGTCGGCGACTACTACGCCGCCCACTATCTGGCTGATGCCAACGGCTTTGAAAAAGACATTAAAGACAAAGCCAAACGCTGGAAAGAAGAAGGCTCAAACTCTGTACCAAGGCGTCTCCAGAGTCTGTCTGAGCATTATTTCAAAGCAAAGTCCCAGGCCATGGATTACCCCGGTCCGGAACTCCGCCATCAGGCCAAAGATAAAGAGCTGACAGGCTGGCACAGCCAACTGCTCCACGCACTGGGTTATCAGCCGCATGCCTTTGCCCTGGCGCTGGAAAGTGAACAAAAACAGGTACCCGCCCTGCTTCGTCTGAACCGCCATAATCAGCCCTGGCTGGTTATCTGTGCGACACCTTTTTGCCTTCCCAGTGCCGAGAATGAAGAAGAGCCGCTGGAAGTTGATGTTATCCCTTCCGCAAAGACCATCGACGGGCTGCCCACCTATATCAACAGTTGGGAGAAAGCGGTGGCCATGATTTTCAAACAGGAAGATCGCCCCCGCTGGTTAATGCTGTTGTCCGGCAGCCGTATCTACCTGTTTGATGCCCACACCTACGCCCAGGGTCGCTACCTCTATATTGACCTGGATAAGGCCTATGACCGCAAACAGGCCAAAACCTTTGAAGCCATCTGTGCCCTGGTGGCGATGGAATCACTGGCACCACAGGGAGAAACTGATGAGGTGCTGCACGAAAAACTGCGCGAAGGCAGCCTGAAAAGCACCCACGGTGTTTCCGAAAAACTACAGGGAGCGGTTCGTGACGCTATTCAAACCATTGCCAATGGCTGGGTTGATGCCCGTCGCCGGGAAAAGATGGGCTATCGGAAACTGGGAGACCATGAAGAACCTCTGCCCGATGGTAGTCGGGAGGTAACCAGTGAACAGTTACGCCATGATGCCCTGATCTACGTCTACCGTCTTTTGTTTTGCTTCTATGCCGAAGCCCGGGGGGGCGAGCTGGGCATTCTGCCCATTAACGACGATGACTATCAACGGGGCTATAGTCTGGAGGCCCTTCGTGACCTGGTGGAACTCTCTGAGCCATCCACCAGCACAGAGAATGGCACTTACTATGCCGAGCATTTGAACACACTGTTCCGGTTGATTCATCAGGGCTTCCACCCGGAAAAAGACGCCAGTGGTGGTAAGCAAACCCAAATCCAGACAGATTCTGACTTTTTCCGAATTCCGGTTCAGGCCGGTTTATTCGGCGGCCCGAAACAGCAAACGCTGAGTATGGGCAAGCAAACCGAAGACAGTGGCGCCAAAACATTCATTATGCAACCACTGACCGCGACCCTGTTCGACCCTTCCTCTACCCCATTGCTGAATCGGGTCAAACTGCCTAACGGGGTACTTTATTCCGTCATCCGTTGCCTGAGCCTGGGTACCGGCGATAGAAGCAGACGTATTGGCCGGATCAATTACGCCGAGCTGGGTATTGTTCAACTGGGTTCCGTCTATGAGGGCCTGCTGTCCTACAAAGGCTTCTTTGCCAAAGAGAAGCTGATTCAAGTGCTGACAGCACCGAAAGGCACGGCAGCAAACCCTCACCCCGTTGTGCTTGATAATGCCATTGACCCTAAAACACCCACCTGGTTTGTTCCGGAATCCCGCAAGGATGAATTTAAAGAAGGTGAGATCGTACTTGAACACAGTACGAAACAACCCAGAGTTTATAAAGAAGGCAGTTTTATTCTCCACCTGAACGGTGTAGACCGGGTAAACAGCGCATCTTACTACACACCGGAAGTGCTGACCCGAACCCTGGTCAGGGAAGCCCTGCAGGAGCGGCTGAAGGATTTCACCCCGGAAGATGCCGACCAGGTTCTCAAGCTGAAAATCTGTGAGCCTGCCATGGGGTCAGCCGCCTTCCTGGTGGAAGCCACAGACCAGCTGGCCAATGAATACCTGAAACTTAAACAGGAACAACTGAACCGGTTTATTGACCCCAGCGACTATGAAGATGAACTCCGTCGTGTACGCCACTTTATCGCCGTGCATAATGTCTATGGGGTTGACCTTAACCCGACGGCGGTGGAACTGGGCGCACTGTCCATGTGGCTGGCCACCATCCACCGGCTGAAGCTGAAAGCCGGTGAAAATGGCAATCCGGATATCTATCGTCCCGGTGCCACTCCCTGGTTTGGCCTGCGTTTACGGGCCGGTAACAGCCTGATTGGTGCCCGTCGTGCCGTCTGGACTGAAAACCAGTTGATTACCGAGAAGTTTTACGGAAAAAAAGCAGAAGCGCCCCGTCAGCTTAAACCCGGCGAAGCCCGTAAGGACGATGAAATCTATCACTTCCTGGTCTGGGATGAAGATATGGTCCCGGCGGCCAACGACTCGCTGATGAGAAGATACTGGCCTGACCATTGCAACACCATGCGAGACTGGCGCAATCAGCAGGTTAAGCAAAACTGGCGGCCGGAAGATATTGCCAGGGCCAGAGACATTTGCCAGCGCATTGACCAGCTCTGGAAAGACTACGCCGAACACCGGATCAACGGGCTGGAAGCCACTGAATGTACCGCCACCGTCTGGCCAATGCCGTCAGATCATAAAGATGCTCTGAAGCCCAGCCCTTCTCTGGTCAGCCAGGAAAGTCAGAAAAAACAACTGGAAGCCAGCTCCGGGGCTTATCAACGGCTCAGATTATTGATGGACAGCTGGTGCAGTCTCTATTTCTGGCCATTGCAACACAGTGAAAAACTGCCCACCCGTATGGCCTGGCTGGCGGCTTCAGAAGTTCTGCTGGGCTGTGACTCAGTGAATAACGAAGCCACTCGCGCCATGCTGGATATTACCCTTGGCGAAGAGATTGACCTGGAAGCCCTGTTTCAGGAAACACGACAGTCGTTGCCGGATGCCAGTATGCTCGCTAATTTTGTGCCCTGGTTTCAGGTGGCAAAAGAGGTTGATGCCCAGCAGCATTTTCATCACTGGGAGCTGATATTTACCGAAATTCTGGGACCAAAAGCAGGCAGGGTAAAACCTGCCGGTTTTGACTTGATGTTTGGTAATCCACCCTGGATGAAAGTGACCTGGAATGATGCGCCACTGCTCAGTGAGTTTGATGCGCTGCTGGGGGTGCGAGAAGCGAAATCCGCTAAATACAACAGTACGCGACCAAAATTGCTGGATGATAAGCAACGACGCACAACATACCGGAATGCTTTTACTGCCGGTGAAGGTGCGTCTGTTTTTCTGAATGACAGAACTCTTTATCCAGCACTGGCTGGGGTACAAACCAACTTATATAAGAATTTTATTGAACGCTCATGGGGTCTTTTATCTTCATATGGCATAGCAGGTTTGCTTCATCCTGAAGGTGTATTTGATGACCCAAAAGGCGGGCTCTTCCGAGAAAGCTATTTTAAAAGACTAAAGGCACACTATCAGTTAAAGAATGAGCTGACCCTATTCGCAGATGTTCACCATGTGATGGCTTTTAGCATTAACATTTATTGTGGTGAGGCCAACAGGGTATCCTTTAACTCTATTTTTAACCTCTTCTCACCGGGAGCCATTGAACAGTCTAAAACAAGGAGTACACATGACCATGTGATTCCTGGTATCAAGACAGATTCCGGTGCATGGGAAACCCGAGGCCACCCTGCCCGTATCATCCATATCACCAAGAACGAACTGGCTCTTTTTGCCACGCTTTTTGAAGATGGAGATACACCACCGGAACAGGCTCGACTGCCCCAAGTGCATAGCCAGCCACTGCTGAAAGTGCTTGAGAAATTCGCCTCTGCACCTCAACGACTTGGCGATCTCAAAGGGCAGTATATGGCTACTGTCATGTTCGATGAAACTTATGCTCAAAGAGACGGTATTATTACCCGTATGGAGAACCCGACTTATCAGCCACAATCAGCAGATGAGTGGGTCATTTCCGGACCTCATTTTTTTGCAGGGAATCCATTCAGTAAAACGCCAAGAACGGTCTGTACTGCGAACGGCCATTATGACCAAATTGATCTGAGCACTTTGCCAGAAGGTTACTTGCCCAGAGCCAGGGCGATAGAATCGGCCTTACGATCGTTCCAATCAAGGCTAATTTAAAC
>NZ_JAHHPO010000960.1 GCF_024606365.1 Endozoicomonas sp. ONNA2 | reverse complement strand
TCATGACGTACGATCAGTGGTAATCAGGAAAGTGTTTGAGTGCGTTTTTGAGCCAAATAAGAAACTGACTCTGCCGGGGGAGGCACACGTGATTAGCTTCAAGTTAAATGGTCAAACGGTCAATGTAGACGCGCCGGGCGATACACCGTTGCTCTGGGTGGTGCGCGAACATTTCGCCATGAAAGGGACAAAATTCGGTTGCGGTATGGGCTTGTGCGGTGCCTGTAGTATGTTGATCGATGGGGTAAGTTCCCGAACCTGTATCATGCCCGTGCAAACCGTGGCCAATCGGAACATCACCACCATTGAAGGCATCGGTAACCCGGAGATGATGTCCACTTTGCAGAACGCCTGGGTTGAAGCCGACGTACCACAATGTGGCTATTGCCAAAGTGGCCAAATCATCAGTGCTACCGCATTGCTGAGCCAGAACAACAACCCCTCTGATAGCGATATCGACACCGCCATGAGCGGCAATATATGCCGATGCGGCACCTACCCCAATGTGAAAAAAGCCATCAAGAGCGCAGCGGCAGATTTAAGAAATGGCAAAGGCCGTTTGCAGGCTGTTCAGGTATTTGATCCGGCCACGGCATTGGAGACAGAGGAGGTGCAATCATGAGTGTCATGGAACAAACACCGACCAAAAACAGGCCAACATTAGCCAACAGCTCCCGCCGCAGCTTTCTCAAAAAAATGGGTATCGTCGGTGGCGGTTTAGTGGTTGGCATGCCACTGACGGCCTGTGCCAATACCAAACTCCCCAATACCATGGCCGGTGACTTACAACCCAACGCATTGCTGCAAATTACCGCCAACAATGACTTTTATTTTTATCTTCCCCGCTCAGAAATGGGCCAGGGCGTGTACACAGGGCTGACCACAGTACTGGCTGAAGAACTTGACGTTCATCCAAGTATACAATCAAGGTTAAAAATGTTGGTGCCCACGAAGAGTATGCAAACCCGGAATATGGCATGCAACTGACCGGTGGCAGCAACAGCATTCGTACCCATTTTATTCCGCTGCGCCAAATGGCGGCCAATGTCCGTATGGTTATTCGACAGGCGGCCGCACAGGTTCTGCAACTGCCACTGGCTCAAATTCAAACCGATAACGGCATGATTGTCGCCAATGGCAAGACACTGCCTTACGGTGCCTTCACTGAAGTAGCTGCCCATTTGCGTCTTCCTGAAGAAACACCGATCAAGAAAAAAGCGGACTTCAAATACATTGGTAAACACTCAAAACGTCTGGATGCCGTAGCGAAAAGCACCGGCTCAGCACAATTCGGTTTGGATGTGGAGTTTGCAGGCCTGCACCGGGCGGCATTAAAACGTTGCCCGGTATTGGGTGGCACGGTGAAAAGCTTTGATGGCAGCAAGGCGAAAAATATGCCCGGAGTCAAAGCCGTGGTCAGCATCTTTAACGGTGTGGCGGTGGTGGCGGATCATTACTATCAGGCAAAAGCGGCCTTGCCTGTGCTGGACGTACAATGGGAACTGCCTGACACCCTTGCCAACTTTTCCAGCGATGCCACTGAGGCAGGTAATGGTAAACAATTATTCAAAGACGCACTGGACAGCGATAGATCTGATAATGCCCACGAAGAAGGTAACGGTCGTGCGGCATTATCAGCTTCCGACACGGTTGTATCCGGAGAATACTGGGCTCCCTATCTGGCTCACGCCACCATGGAACCGATGAATTGCACGGCGAAATTCACCGGCGACCAATTAGAAATCTGGACAGGATGCCAAAATCCGGGGGTTGCCGCCAAATTAGCCGCTTTTTACGGTGATGTAGCAAAAGACGACGTCACAGTTCACAGTACGTTCCTGGGGGGAGGGTTCGGACGTCGTATAGCAAACGACTATGTTGCAGAAGCCGTTTCCATAGCCAGGGCATCCGGTCTTGCGGTGCAACTGATCTGGAGCCGGGAAGACGATACCAAACACGACTATTATCGTCCTGCATCCATGGCTAACTTTCAGATTGGCCTGGATAAAGACGGTCATATTGATAGCTGGAATGTCAAGCGTTCCGGTCCAAACATCTTGCCCTATACCATTGACGAAGTGGCCGATGCCATGATGCCAGGATTCCTGCCCGGTGGCATGGTTGACTGGATCAGTAAGGCGGGTTATGGCCTGTTTGATGGCTGGACGGTGGATCCTACTTCTGTAGAAGGTTTATTTGAGGATTATGATGCCAAACATAAATCCGCTGACCATGTGACCGTTGATCCGGGGCTACCGGTAGGTTTCTGGCGCAGTGTGGGGCACTCATTCAGTGGCTTCTTTAAAGAGAGCATGATGGATGAAGTGGCCATTGCACAAAACCAGGATCCTGTCGCCTATCGCCTGAAGCACCTGAAAAATAATCCCCGGCTGGCGAACACGCTGACACTGGCTGCCGAAAAAGCAGGATGGGGAAAACCCTTGCCAGAAGGTCACTATCACGGTGTTGCCGTTCATGGTTCATTCTTGTCTTACGTGACTGAGATCGCAGAGGTATCGGTAAACAACGGTCAAATCAATGTGCACAAAGTGACGTGTGTGGTGGATTGCGGTTTGGCAGTTAACCCTGACATAGTTATCCAGCAAATGGAAAGTGGCATCATCTTCGGTTTGACCGCTGCCCTTTACGGTGAGATCACAGTCAAGGACGGTGCCGTGGCGCAAAGTAACTTCCATGACTATCCGATGTTGCGAATGCATCAATCGCCGGACATTGAGGTCGTCATCGTCGATAGCGATGAAGCGCCAACGGGTGTCGGTGAGCCAGGTTTACCCCCCATTGCCGGTGCCGTGGGCAATGCCGTTTTTGCCGCAACGGGTAAACGTTTAAGAAGCTTGCCTTTCAAACTGGGTTAAATTGAACGTGGTGCTGCGTTCCTTACATCCGGGGGACGTAGCCGAGCTTATAAGCAAAGGTCCAATAAAAACACTATGCAAGGTTCACAATTAGAAGTATTGACCGGGTGTTTATCCTGCCTGGAACAAGGCGAGAAAATAACCCTCGTCAGTGTGGCTAAAACCTGGGGCACCTCCCCCCGCCCCGTGGGTTCCCTGTTAGCGGTGAGTTCTTCCGGTCGTTTTTTTGGCAGTGTCAGTGGCGGTTGTGTTGAAGAAGATCTGATCGAACAGCTGGCCCAAAACCCGGTCAGATTTGTCCAGAAAATCATCTACGGAGACACTGCCGAAGAGCGTCATCGCTTTGGGTTACCCTGCGGGGGTACCCTGGAACTGATGGTGGAACCGCTCAATGACACTGAAGACGTTAACTTTCTGATTGAGCATATTGCAACCCGAAAAACCTGCCTGAGAAAGGTAAGCCTTGAAACGGGTCAGGTAACCTATCTTCCCTGGCAGAAACAGGCACCACAGCTTTCACCCCCCCACTGGCAAAACGTCTTCGGGCCAACCTGGCGATTAATGGTGATAGGTGCCGGGGAAACTGGCCGATATCTGGCTGAATTTGCCGGAGGTCTTGGCTTTGAAGTTTTGGTGAGTGATCCCAGGCCCGATTATCGGAGCAACTGGCCCTTGCAAGACCTGCCGCTATTAACCGGTTTCCCTGACGATATCATTCAGGCATTAAACGTGGATGTTCGCACAGCCATTGTCGCCGTGGCCCATGACCCGAGAGTAGACGACATGGCATTACTGACAGCATTAAAAAGCGATGCCTTCTATGTGGGTGCCCTTGGTTCAAAACTCAACAACCAGGCACGTCGTGCCCGCCTCAGGGAACACTTTGATTTCAGTGAGGCCGAAGTTAACCGACTCCATGGCCCGGTGGGATTGAATATCGGCAGTAAATCCCCAGCGGAAATTGCGCTGTCTATCCTCGCTGAGATCACCGCCATTAAAAATGGCATACTCCCTTGCAAGGCACTGGAAAAGAAAGAAGATCAAATCAGTCGGACGGCGGCCTGTGACCTTAGCTGATAGTGAAACATCGAACACTGACGAAACAATAACTGCGGTTATTTTAGCCGCAGGCAAAGGTACGCGCTTTAACGGCCATAAAATGATGCATGATATTCATGGCATCCCTATGGCCATCCGCAGTGCCTTGAATGCTCAGCCCCATGTTCATCATGTTTTAGTTATCGTCCGGCCTCAGGATGACATTCTTAAATGTACATTAGATAAGTACCACCTATCCTGGACGGAAAACCCTGATTTTGCCCAAGGCATGAGTTCATCCATTGTTCAAGCCATTAACCATATTCCTGATGATCAACATATCCTTCTCTGCCCGGGGGATATGCCTCACATCAAGGTTGCCACTTACCAGCGCCTGATTGAAAGCTTCAGAAAACATGAATTCAAGAAAATCATCAGGCCGGTCTACCCATCTGAAGATCCCATCCCGGCTCATCCCGTCTTATTTCCGGCTGCTCTTCAGGCAGATTTGAAATTACTCAGCGGTGATGAAGGTGCTAAATCTATTCTCAAGACCCACCAACCGATGTTGATAGAAACGTTGGACAAAGGCGTGATCAAGGATATTGATTATGCTTGAGATCATGACTCCCCGCCTGATTGGGCGAGGGTTCACGGCGATTTAGCTGACCGCGGTAAAGTACCAGAAAAACCAGAATTTACCGAAAAGCCGCTGTCGAAAGAATGAGCCACTGATCAGCCCAGTTTTCCGTAGGCTTGCGCTTGAATTCACTGCGAACATACTGGGCAATCCGGCCTTCTGCAGAAGCCAGTATCAGATTTGCGGTGACGCTGACGGTCATTCGGGTTCTCACCCCCTCCTTGATTTCCGCTTCACGCAATGTCTGCTTGAGCTGTGTCTCCAGACGGTCAAACAACTGAGTAACCCGCTGGCGCAAACGCTCAGTCTCGCCAGCCAGGGCATCCCCGGTCAGGATACGGGTCAGGCCGGGGTTTTTCTCACAGAAGCCAATCAACAACCGCAAGATCTTCTCACACCGTGCAGCCACATGGGGCTCTTCAGAAAGAATCAGCGAGATTCGGGAAAACAGCGCCTCCTCAATAAACTCGATCAGCCCTTCAAACATTTTTGCCTTGCTAGGGAAATGACGATACAGCGCCGCTTCAGAGACACCCACCGCTTTGGCCAGGGCCGATGTGGTAATCCGGGAACCCGGAGCCGTCTCCAGCATATGAGCCAGGGCTTCCAGAATCTGCTGCTTGCGGGAAATTTTCTGAGACATATCCATCTTGAGTACTAAACACTATCTCCGGTTATCAGGGTGCCCACTCCCCGGTCAGTTAACAGCTCAAGCAGAACGGCATGGGGCACCCGGCCATCAATGATATGCGCTGTTTTGACACCGCACTTCACGGCATTAAGCGCGCATTGTATCTTGGGAAGCATACCCCCATAAATAGTTCCGTCAGCAATTAATGCTTCGACCTGCCCTGAGTTCAGTCGGGTCAGCAGGTTGTCATCCTGATCCAGCAGGCCTGCCGTATTAGTCAGTAATAGCAGCTTTTCTGCCACCAGCTCCTCGGCCAGGCGTCCGGCCACAAGGTCAGCGTTGATATTATAGGAGGCGCCGGCATCATCCACCCCAATCGGCGCAACCACCGGAATAAAGTCGGAGTTTTGCAACATGGTGATAATGTCGGTGTCGATGGCTTCCACTTTGCCCACCTGTCCAATATCAATAATCTCCCGTGCGGTCATTTCCGGCGTCATACCGCTCACCTGCAACCGTCTGGCGCGAATAAATCGACCATCCTTGCCGGTAATTCCAATCGCCCGGCCGCCATTGTTATTGATGAGGGTCACTATCTCCTTGTTCACCAGCCCGCCCAATACCATCTGTACCACATCCATGGTGTTGGCATCGGTGACTCTCATTCCCTGGACAAACCGGCTTTCGATGTTCAGCCGTTTCAGCATGTCACCAATCTGTGGACCGCCACCGTGGACCACCACAGGATTAACACCCACCGCCTTGAGCAACACCACACCCTGGGCAAAGCTGTTTTTCAGCTCGTCACTTTCCATGGCATTGCCACCGTATTTAACGACGACGGTCTTACCAGCATAACGTTGCAAGTATGGCAGTGCCTCGGTCAGCACCGTAGCGATTTCCTGAGAGGATAAAGCAGGCTTATCCATGATTTCTCCACTTTGCTCTGACAGATTGAGCATGGTGTCCGTTATGGGTGGCGGCCTGGCACAACCGCCATACTGTTGTTATAAAAGGCTGTAAAAGCAGTCATCAGTGGGATCCGGAGTGTCCAAAGCCGCCAGCACCACGATCACTCTCGTCGAAGCTTGCCACAATCTCCAGTCGGGCCTGAACGACGGGAACCAGAATCAACTGGGCAATCCGCTCCCCTGGCTGAACCGTAAATGTGGTATTCCCGCGGTTCCAGCAGGAGACCATCAGCTGCCCCTGGTAGTCTGAGTCAATCAGTCCAACCAGGTTGCCCAGAACAATGCCATGCTTATGGCCCAGGCCAGAGCGGGGAAGGATCATCGCCGCCATGGACGGATCTTCAATGTGGATAGCCATACCGGTGGGCAGCAGTTGGGTTTGACCCGGTTCCAGGGTCATCGGTTGATCCAGGCAGGCTCGCAGGTCAATACCCGCCGAGCCTTGCGTGGCATATTCCGGCAATGGAAACTCGGTGCCCAGTCGTGGATCCAGAATACGGGTCTTCAGTGTTCTCATGTCGTTTAATTCCCTGCGTGTTTACCGAGAGATAACGTTCAAGGCTGTTTATCCGCTCAAGGCTGTTTATCCGCTCAAGGCTGTTCATCGGCTCAAGGCTGTTCATCAGCTCAAGGCTGTTCATCAGCCTCAGCTCTGGGCTGTTGGCTTTTCCACTTTCTGAAACGGCGGGCAACAATTTGCAGCAGTTTGCGGGACACTACTTTTTTTGACGCCCTTGGTAATGGTTCTTCCAGCCCTTCACCGATGACGGTGACTTCATTGCTG
>NZ_JAHHPO010000088.1 GCF_024606365.1 Endozoicomonas sp. ONNA2 | reverse complement strand
GGGTAGGCCTGCGGGAAATAACCATTGGGCACAGAAATGGCGAGTACAGCAAGTTATCCACAGAATCTGCGGTTCGGGTGTATGACACATCCGGTCCTTATACTGATCCGGAATACTACCCGGATCTTCTTCAGGGCCTGCCGCCTGTCCGTGCAGCCTGGATACTGGCCCGTGAAGACTCAGTAGAACTCAGTGCCCACTCCTCAACCTATGCACTGCGACGAAAACAGGATATCCAGGTTGAGCCAATGCGCTTTCATTCACCTGCCCCTGTCAGATGTGCCCTGCCTGGCAGAAATGTTACTCAGCTCCACTATGCCAGGCAGGGAATAATCACACCGGAGATGGAATATATTGCGATCAGGGAAAACATGGGCAAGCCTGAAGCAAGGATAACCCCGGAATTTGTTCGTCAGGAGGTGGCATCAGGTCGCGCTGTGATACCCGCTAATATTAACCATCCCGAAGCGGAGCCAATGATTATCGGCCGAAATTTTCTGGTGAAGGTCAATGCCAATATTGGTAATTCGCCTGTGACATCCACCATAGAAGAAGAGGTTGAAAAGCTGCTCTGGGCAACCCGTTGGGGCGCCGATACGGTGATGGATCTTTCCACCGGCAAGTATATCCATGAAACCCGGGAGTGGATTATCAGAAACTCCCCGGTACCGATTGGGACTGTGCCAATTTATCAAACGCTGGAGAAAGTAAACGGCAAGGTAGCCGAGCTTGATTGGGAGGTGATGAGGGACACCTTGATTGAGCAGGCGGAACAGGGAGTGGATTATTTTACCATACATGCCGGCACCCTGAGAGATCATGTGAAACTGACCACTGACCGGGTGACCGGTATTGTCTCAAGGGGCGGTGGGATACTCGGGCAATGGTGTGAAATTCATGATCGCGAAAACTTTCTCTATGAGCATTTTGGTGAGATCTGCAAAATATGCAAGGCATACGACATTACGCTTTCATTAGGGGATGGGTTGCGCCCGGGGTCCGTTGCTGATGCCAATGACGCGGCACAGTTTGCCGAACTGAAAACGCTAGGTGAGCTGACCAGGAAAGCCTGGGAACATGATGTGCAAGTAATGATTGAAGGACCCGGGCATATACCGATGCACCTGATTCAGGAAAATATGGATATGCAGCTGAAATATTGCCATGAAGCGCCCTTCTACACACTGGGTCCACTGACGACAGATATCGCCCCTGGCTATGACCATATTACTTCCGGGATCGGTGCAGCGATGATTGGCTGGTTTGGCTGTGCGATGCTCTGTTATGTAACGCCAAAAGAGCATCTTGGTCTACCCAATCGAGAGGATGTCAAGCAGGGATTGATTGCCTACAAAATTGCGGCTCATGCGGCAGATGTCGCTAAAGGTCATCCCGGTGCCCAGCTCAGGGATGATGCACTTTCCCGTGCCCGGTTTGAGTTTCGCTGGGAGGACCAGTTTAACCTGGCCCTGGACCCGGATACCGCCAGAGCCTACCACGATGAAACCCTCCCGCAGGACAGCGCCAAGGATGCAGGTTTCTGCTCCATGTGCGGACCAAACTTCTGCCCAATGCGCATGACCCATGATGTGCGGGAGTTGGCAGAGCCTTCAGCAAATGAAGAGCCTTCAGCTAATGAAGAGCCCGGGGAGGCCGTCCGAGAATAGACTGCCCTACGCGGCAACTGCTCCTGCGTTGCTCCAGGAGCTTGTTAAGGC
>NZ_JAHHPO010000959.1 GCF_024606365.1 Endozoicomonas sp. ONNA2 | reverse complement strand
CTTTCAGGCAAGGCATGGTCATAAAGGCTGCAACTTGCTTCCTTGTCGGGAAGCCTTTGCCATCATTCATGGAGGCAACACGCATAAGCAGCTCCCTATCGGTCGGTCTGTCTTTAACGGCCTCGTCATGGCCCGGCTGCCAGCCCACTTTCAGGCAAGGCATGGTCACGAAAACTTCCACTTGCTCCTTCGCCGGGAAGCCCTTGCCATGCATTATGGAAGCAATGCGCACAAGCAGATCCCGGTCGATCGGTTTGTCTTGAACGGCCCCGTCATTACCTTGCTGCCAGTCTTGCTTCAGACAAGGCATGGTCATGAAGGCTTCGACTTGCCCACTTTTCGGAAAGCCCTTGCGATTATGCATTGAGGCAATGCGCACAAGCAGATCCCGGTCGATCGGTTGGCTTCGAACGGCTTCATCGTGCCCCTGCCGCCAGCCTCGTCTCAGGCAGGGTATGGTCATAAAAGCTGCCACTTGCCCGCCAGTCGGGAAGCCTTTGCCATCACTCATCGAGGCAATGCGCATAAGCAGGTCCCGATCAATCGGGCTATCCTGGACAGCCTCGTTCTTATCTTGCGGCCAACCCTCTTTCAGGCAAGGCATGGTCATGAAGACTTCCAATTGCTCCCTTGTCGGGAAGCCATTGCAACTATTCATTGAGGCAACGCGGATGAGCAGCTTACGGTCGAGCGGATTGTCCTGAACGGCCTCGTCGCGGCCGGGCTGCCAACCCTCTTTCAGGCAAGGCACGGTCATGAAAGCTTCCACTTGCCCCTTCGTCGGGAAGCCCTTGTTATGCATCATGGAAGCAATGCGCATGAGCAGCTCCCGGTCCATCGGCTGGTCACGGACAGCCTCGTCCCTTCCCCGGTGCCAACCCTCTTTCAGGCAAGGCATGGTCATAAAGACTTCCACTTGCTCCCTTCCCGGGAAGCCTCTGCCATTGTGCAGGGAGGAAATGTGTATGAGCAGCTCCTGGTCAATCTGTTTGCCTTGAACAGCCTCGTCGCCCCCGGGCTGCCAGCCCTGTTTCAGGCAAGGTATGGACAGGAAAATTTCCACGTCCTTCCTTGGCGGGAAGCCCTTGCTATTGAGCATGGAAGCAATCTGTTTCAGGAAAGGCTGACTGGCAATGAACCTGATCACTTCCTCACCCTGTTCTGTAAAGACCTTTATCTGAGACTTCCTGATCAGCATGCTGGTGAGACAGCCGGTGTTTTTAATTTGATTGGTATTGACCGCCGAAAAGAAGACAGAGGCTTTGGTAAAATAGGTTGAGAAAAGCTCAGGCGTTTCAGTAATGCTATATACTGTTAATCTGGCAAAAAGGGTAGGAAAAGGTGGTTTGCTTCTGTTTTTAGATAATTCAATCTTCCTCTCACGGAGCATTGTAAGCAGTTTTTCGGCGGTCAATACAAATC
>NZ_JAHHPO010000958.1 GCF_024606365.1 Endozoicomonas sp. ONNA2 | reverse complement strand
TTAACAAACAGCTAGTCGCTGTTATTACTATTGTTGTTTATCTGAAAAAAGGCACCTCGATTGGTCCCAAAAGTCAGTTTTTTCAGGCAGGTCCATGGTCGGTGAATAAAATTACCCAGGAGGCTGCTCACCCCCCCCAGGCAGGCTTGGTCATTGGATTGGTACCACGGAGCCTGTAATCACACTTATTCAATAATGGGTAACAGCACTGGTTAACCGCTGTATAATTGCTATTCTTATTTTTTTTTGATAGCAGGTGACAGACGTTGGCCGTGGATTTCCCAAAACAATTTGATGTGATTGTCATAGGTGGTGGTCATGCCGGTACGGAGGCCGCCCTGGCAGCAGCACGTATGGGTGTGAAAACATTGTTGTTAACCCATAACATCGAAACTCTGGGGATGATGTCCTGTAATCCTGCCATTGGCGGGATTGGTAAAAGTCATCTGGTCAAAGAGGTGGACGCCCTCGGTGGTGCCATGGCAACAGCGACAGATCTTGCCGGTATTCAGTTTCGGGTTCTCAATGGCAGGAAAGGACCAGCGGTAAGGGCGACCCGGGCACAGGCTGACCGGGCACTTTACAAGACCGCCATTCGTTCAATACTGGAAAACCAGGAGAACCTGTGGCTATTCCAACAGGCAGCGGATGATCTGGTGGTTGACGCAAGTTCCAGTCAGGTCCGTGGTGTTGTTACCAACATGGGCGTTCGCTTTCTTGCCGCAAACGTTGTTCTGACCGCAGGTACTTTTCTGGGTGGTCGAATTCACATTGGCCTGGAAAACTACAGCGGCGGTCGGGCCGGTGATCCACCATCCAATGCCCTGGCTAACCGAATGAGAGAGCTGCCTCTGGAGGTTCGGCGCCTGAAAACAGGAACGCCTGCCCGTATTGATGCCAGAAGTGTGGATTTTTCCGTACTGGCAGCGCAACCGGGTAATACGCCGATGCCGGTGATGTCTTACCTTGGAACTGTGGCGCAGCACCCTGATCAGGTACCCTGTCATATCACCCATACCAATGAGCGTACCCACGAGATCATCCGCAAGGGACTGGACCGTTCACCCATGTTTACCGGGATTATTGAAGGAATTGGCCCAAGATACTGCCCATCCATCGAGGATAAAATTACCCGATTTGCTGACAAAACCTCCCATCAGGTATTTCTGGAGCCGGAAGGGTTAACCACCCATGAGCTGTATCCCAATGGGATCTCCACCAGTTTGCCCTTTGATGTGCAGATTAACCTGATTCAATCCATTCGCGGCCTGGAAAATGCCCATATTACCCGTCCCGGTTATGCCATCGAGTACGATTACTTTGATCCGAGAGGATTAAAGTACTCTCTGGAAACCAAAGCCATTGGTGGCTTGTTCTTTGCTGGCCAAATCAACGGCACTACCGGCTATGAAGAAGCTGCAGCACAAGGGTTGTTGGCGGGTATGAATGCAGCGCTCAGGGCGCAAGACAAAGAGTCCTGGTGCCCACGTCGTGACGAAGCTTACATCGGTGTGCTGGTGGATGACCTGATTACCAATGGCACCAGTGAGCCTTACCGCATGTTTACCAGTCGGGCGGAATACCGTTTGATCCTGCGCGAAGATAACGCCGATCTGCGGTTGACCGAGAAAGGAAGAGCGCTGGGTCTGGTAAATGAACGACGCTGGGCGGCATTCAGCGACAAGAAAGCACGTATCGAGAGGGAATCTGAGCGCCTCAGGGCGGCGTTTATCCATCCGGGTAGTGATGCAGCCCGTACGCTGGAAAACAAGCTCAGCAAGCCTATAAGCCGGGAATACAGCCTTCTGGAGCTGCTGCGTCGCCCGGAATTGACCTATAACGATGTGGCCGGACTGGCAGGAGACGCACAAACCCATGATCAGGTAGCGGAGCAGGTTGAGATTCAGGCCAAGTATCAGGGGTATATTGATCGTCAAACCGAAGAGATCAACCGTATGCGGCGCTATGAGAATACCCGCATACCGGTGTCGCTGGATTACACATTGATTGAAGGGCTTTCCAATGAACTGAAGCAGAAGCTGACTGAAGCCCGTCCTGAGACACTGGGCCATGCTTCTCGTATTCAGGGGATGACACCTGCTGCGGTTTCTCTATTGCTGATTTATCTGAAAAAGCGCTCAATGGCTGCTTGATTGGATATGTCACCAGTTCCCGATGGATCAGGAACTGGTAACTTAACCATCCTGAATAAAATCGACTCATCCAAACAACACTTCTCACTAACTAAACCTGTCAATCAGGGGGATACAGTGTCCTGCCATCCCGTCTTTGTAACCAGCCTCATAGAGATCAGGGCGGAGATGGAAAAAATAAAATTTTTTTGAACTATCAATCACAAAAATAATCCGATTCGAGAGGAGTAAATGTACAACTTAAAAGGTGGTCACGCGTGATTAGTAATCAACTATCTCAGACAATACATAATTCGTCTGCTATTGCACCTTATAATGGTGTAAACCCCACCGAGGAGACCTCCCCTATTAACTATCAATTCTTAACCCGAAGATTATCTATGACACAGGTTGTGGATCGTTTTTTGAATGCAAAGCCAGTTGTTAGACATGAGGGTGAGTATTTTAAAATAAAAGATTTGCCAGTTGAGATACTTGGCAACCACTCCTTTAACTGGTTTAAAAAAGATGATCCGACAGGTCGGGTTGAACGGGAAGATACACCATGCCAACTTAAAGTCTTGCAGCAGAAAAAAACCTATCACAAAAGCACTGAGTTGTTTTTTAAACCTGATGTTGAGGAGGTGCTAAATCAGATTCCAGAAGAGCTTTTAGGTAAAAAAATCTATTTTTCCACTGCGCCGTTCGGAGATGGAACTGTTAGATATCAAGACGTTCATGCTTTGGATGAGGGGTACGCTACTGGATGTACAACTTTTTATGAAGAGTGTGAATCCGAGAGTTCTCAGTGTAATATTCTCTAATCCTGATTTTTCACTTTATGAGTGTGGTTTTGCCAAACTCAAAGCCAGGAGGCTGTCCGAGGATTGACTGCCCTACGTGGCAACTGCTCCTGCGTTGCTCTAGCTCCTGCATCCATGCAGTCGGCGGCAACTG
>NZ_JAHHPO010000957.1 GCF_024606365.1 Endozoicomonas sp. ONNA2 | reverse complement strand
CACCATCGCGCCCCAGTATGGCCCCCAGACGCCATTGACAAATATCGGCTGTTTACTCACTGCCATATGACAGGAAGATGTGCCACCGATAATCGCCAGAGTGGATTCCGGTTGAGTGCCAATAATGCCAACACCGCCTGCATGGGCATCAATAATACCTACGGCAACCGTCGTTAAAACGGACAACCCTAATTGTTTGGCTGCAGTGTCTGTTAAAGTGCCGGCAGCAGTGCCCAGCTCAGCAATGGTTTGACCCACCTTTTCGTCTGTTATCAAATCCGCCAGACCAATGTGTTCTAAAAGACGGGTATCCCAACGTTGCTCGTGAGCCAGGTAAGTCCATTTGCAAACTTTGGTGCAGACGCTGCGAACATCCTGGCCAGTGGCTCTAAACACCAGATAGTCCGCAAGATCGAAGAAGCGATGTATGCGCTGGTATTGTTCAGGCAAATGTCGTTTGAGCCACAGGATTTTAGGCAGCTCCATTTCAGGGCTGACCTCGCCGCCGACGTATTTCAGGGCTTCACTGGCCGAATTATTGATCTCTGCGGTTTCTTCAAGTGCACGATGATCCATCCACATAATGATATTGTGATCATCATTACCCGTAGGAGAAACAGAGACTGGTTGGTTATCCCCATCCACTGCAACCAGGGAGCAGGTGGCATCAAAGCCAATGCCTTTTACCTGCTCAGGGTGAATGCCGGCGTTTTTCACGACAGATTGAACGACATTGCAAACCTGTGCCCAGATGTCAGTTGAGGATTGCTCAACAAAATCCCGCTTTGGGCGGAACTGTTTAATCGGGCTCACCGCCTGGGCCAGCTTTTTTCCGGCAGCATCAAAAAGTCCGGCCCTGGCACTGCCAGAGCCTACATCTACGCCGATATACAAGTGTTTCATACGACACCAAGCTATTACCAGTTTGAAAAAGGTTATATTCCCAAGTGTGCTGAATCAAAATTATATTCACATAGTTTAATGTGCAGTTGACATAAATCAACACGGCAAAAAGGGGTGACTTATGGCGGTGCTGGCGTTCAGGCTCACTTCTTGCGATAGATCTATATGCCTGAAGCAAAAGCTTTGAACCACGAAGCACACAAAGAGCACAAAGGAAAAGAAAAGCT
>NZ_JAHHPO010000956.1 GCF_024606365.1 Endozoicomonas sp. ONNA2 | reverse complement strand
GTCGTTTAAATTAGCCTTGATTGGAACGATCGTAAGGCCGATTCTTTCGCCCTGCATCAAAATCCACCGTACGATAGGTAAAGCCACTCTCCTTACTGAATGCATGAAGATCCCTATGCTCAACCTCCACCAGCCATTGCTCTCCTTGATAAACATTAGTATGAAGCTTATCGGCAAAGGGTTTTCGCAAGGACAATAATGGCTCCACCAGCCCGGGGGGTATATCGTGCTGAATAATCATTTCCCCTTTCGGATTATGAACTCTGGCACCATTGCTGGTGATCAGATACATATCCACACCCAGCTGGGCCCTTATTCTTTCAACATCCTGAAAGTGGCGGCCAGTCGCAAAAATAAATTTGATACCTTTCTCGCTCAGCTGTCGAATGACTTCACGGGTTCTAAAAGATAGTTCATGCTGTTTGGTGAGCAGAGTCCCGTCAAGATCGGATACAACCACTGGATACATAAATACCTCTTGCAAATCCTATTGCAGATGTTGAGAAGCAGGCAGTCACTTCCCTTGAAAAAGATGCCTGCTAACCTAAGGCATGGAGGAAATTCGTTCAATCCGTAGTTTTCTCACTCAGAAGAACGCCAGCGCTCCATCATGCACCACCACCTTAATGGTGTCACCAGGCTTGTATCGGCCAGACAAAATGGCTTCAGCCAGCGGGTTTTCAATACTGCGTTGAATAGCCCGCTTCAATGGCCGTGCACCATACACCGGATCAAAACCCACTTCAGCCAGCTGAATCATGGCCTCATCAGAAAGCTCCAGCCGGAGATTATTGTCCGCCAGCCGACGATCCAGGTTCGCCAACTGTATGCTGGCGATGGATTTGATTTGGCTGGCCCCCAGCGGATGAAATACCACGACCTCATCAATCCGGTTAACAAACTCGGGCCGAAAGTGCGTGCCTACCACCTCGATCAGAGTACTCTTGAGCTGTTCAAAATCGGTTTCACCCTCTTTGTTCCGGAATGTCTGAATCAGGTCAGAACCGAGGTTTGACGTCATGACAATCACGGTATTTTTAAAGTCTACCGTTCTCCCCTGACCATCGGTCAGACGACCATCTTCCAATACCTGCAGCAGAATATTAAAAACATCCGGGTGCGCCTTCTCAACTTCATCCATCAACACCAGAGAGTAGGGCTTACGACGTACGGCTTCAGTCAGGTAACCACCTTCCTCATAACCTACGTACCCCGGAGGCGCACCTAACAGCCGGGAAACCGAGTGTTTCTCCATAAACTCCGACATGTCAATACGGACGATGGCATCTTCCGTATCAAACAGAAATTCGGCCAGCGCCTTGCACAGCTCAGTCTTGCCAACACCGGTTGGGCCCAGGAACATGAATGAACCGTTGGGACGGTTGGGGTCCGCTAACCCGGCCCGGGAGCGTCGTACCGCATTAGAGACCGCAACCACGGCCTCATCCTGACCAACGACCCGTTTATGGAGTGCCTCCTCCATCCGCAGCAACTTCTCTTTTTCACCCTCCAGCATCTTGGCAACCGGAATGCCCGTCCATTTGGACACCACTTCGGCAATCTCTTCTTCCGTTACCCGGTTTCTCAGCAGCTGATGCTCTCCGGTTTCCAGAGCATCCGCCTGTGCCAGCTGTTTATCCAGTTCCGGCAGGGTGCCATACTGAATTTCGGACATTTTGGTTAAATCCCCTGCCCGCCTGGCAGCTTCGAGTTCAATCAACAGTTTTTCTTTTGCTTCACGCAGCTTCTGCCCCCCCTGCAGCTGGGCTTTTTCTGCTTTCCAGATATCTTCCAAATCAGAGTACTCGCGCTCCAGCTCAGCCACCTGCTCATTCAACCTGACCAGACGCTCCCTGGACGCTTCATCATCTTCTTTTTTCAGGGCTTCCTGTTCTATTTTGAGTTGAATCAGGCGACGTTCCAGTCGATCCATGGCTTCCGGTTTGGAGTCCATTTCCATGCGAATACGGCTGGCGGCCTCATCAATCAGATCAATCGCCTTATCGGGCAGTTGTCGATCAGTGATATAGCGCTGGGACAGCTTGACTGCGGCAATAATGGCCGGATCAGTGATATCAACCCCGTGGTGCGCCTCGTAGCGCTCTTTAAGGCCACGGAGAATAGCAATGGCATCCTCTTCAGTGGGTTCATCTACCAGCACCTTCTGGAAACGCCGTTCAAGGGCCGCATCCTTTTCAATATACTGTCGGTACTCATCGAGGGTGGTAGCACCGACACAGTGCAACTCGCCCCTGGCCAGCGCAGGTTTCAGCATATTTCCGGCGTCCATGGCACCATCCGCCTTACCGGCACCCACCATGGTATGAATCTCATCAATAAACAGGATGATCTGGCCTTCCTGCCTGGCCAGGTCGTTCAGTACCGACTTCAGCCGTTCTTCAAACTCTCCCCGGAACTTGGCACCAGCAATCAAGGCTCCCATATCCAGTGAAAGCAGTCTTTTCCCTTTCAAACCTTCAGGGACTTCACCATTAACAATGCGCTGGGCCAGACCTTCAACAATGGCGGTTTTACCCACGCCCGGCTCACCAATAATCACCGGATTGTTTTTGGTTCTGCGCTGCAGAACCTGGACCGTACGCCGGATTTCATCATCCCGGCCAATGACCGGGTCCAGCTTGCCCTCTTCTGCACGTTCGGTAAGATCAATGGTGTATTTACTCAGGGAGTTGCGCGAGTCTTCCGCATTCGGGTCGTCTATAGACGCACCGCCGCGAATATTTTTAATAGCGTTTTCCAGTGCTTTCTGGCTAACGCCCTGATTCTTCAATAATTTACCCAGTTGAGCACTGTCTTCCATCATGACCAGCAGCATGGTTTCACTGGAAATAAACTGATCACCCGCCTGCTGTGCTTTTTTGTCCGCAAGGTTGAGCATTCGATAAAGAGCCTGGGACGTCTGGATATCACCGGTCGGGGAGGACACGCTGGCCAGCTGTTCCAGCATGTCGGTCAACTCACCACGAAGGGTATTCACATCAAAGCCGACCTGCATCAGCAGAGGCTTGACCGAGCCGCCTTTCTGGTCGATCAGCGCCAGCAAAAGATGGACGGGCTCAATCTGACTGTTATCCTTGCCGATAGCCAGGGACTGGGCATCAGACAGCGCTGACTGGAGCTTGCTGGTCAGTCGATCCATTCTCATAATGATCTTCTCCTACTCATGATCTCGCATCCGGTTTTTAGTCCGGAAATAACTGCCACATTTCACACTACCCGACGCTGAAACCACCGGTACTGCTGCGGGTAGCGCCAAGCGTGCAGCGGCCATTTCCCGGACCGGGTAAAATGATGAAGTTATTCCGGGACGAATCCTGACCAGCAACCGGTCCAGGATATTTCATAAACGTGCTCCCGATCTCACTTGTCCTTTGCCGCTACGGAGGAGTTTTGCTCAGTCGAGCGTCCTGGTTTGGCGCTCCCTCACAAAATCCCATAGAGCGACAAGCGAGATTCCGGGCTGTTTATGAAATATCCGGGCTATGTTTTCCTGTGGCCAGTACTGTTCAGGTATCTATATAGTGCTGGTGAGCGGCATTTCAAGAATGAACGGTATCAGGACAGAGATTGCACCCGCCAAATCAGGGAGGCCATCCTTCCTGACGATTTACCATCACGACGGTAAGAATAGAAAAGATCGGACTGGTCAAAAGAACAAAACTCACCACCAAACACCTGCTTGATGCCAAGCCTGTTCAGTCGCCTGCGTGCCAGTAAATAAAGATCTGCAAACCAACGATCACCCCGACCGGGCATGAATGCTTCGCAGGAGCCCATATCGTCGGTGAGGAACTGTTCTCTGACTTGCGGTCCTATCTCGAAATTATGCTGACTGATGGCAGGCCCCAGCCAGGCCATAATGGTTTTTGGTGGCACTCTCATCGAATGAACCGTCGCTTCAAGAATCCCGGCCGCCATACCTTTCCAGCCAGCATGAGCGGCGGCAACTACCGTGCCATCCAGATTACAGAACAGAACCGGTAAACAGTCTGCGGTTAACACAGCACAGGCTGCTCCCGGTTGGCGGGAAACAGAAGCGTCTGCTTCCGTTTCCTGCTGATCAGCATTGGCATCGGCAACCTCAACACCATGTACCTGTTTTAACCACAGCGGAGTTATTGCCAGATCCTGCTTGAGTTGCTGCCGATTTGCCTGAACTGTGTCCCGGACATCACCGGAATAAAGCCCAAGGTTAAAGCTGCAAAAGCCAGCCTCACTCAGCCCACCCTTTCGGGTAGTCACTAATGCTTTCACACCCTCCGGCGCAGGCCAGTGGGCCCAGAGGTAGCGCTCACTGCTCACTCACATCCTCCTGTGTGAGAGTGGCTCATTTGCAGCCAGACTGTCCAACAACCGCTGGAAATCAGCAGTCAAGGGTGCCTCCCACGCCATATACTCTCCCGTCACCGGGTGTATCAGGCCGAGCTGACGGGCATGCAACGCCTGTCGTTTGAATGCCCTGAGCACGGTTTCCAGCGCTGCCGGACAGGACTTGGGCAACTTGAGCCCCCCACCGTAAAGGTCATCACCCACCAGGGGGAAGTGCTGGTGACTCATATGCACTCGAATCTGATGAGTTCTGCCCGTTTGCAGGTTAAGCCGGATGTGCGTGTGCGCTTTAAAGCGCTGCACTACCCGGTAATGGGTAATCGATGGCTTGCCCCCCCGCACAACTGCCATCTTCAAGCGGTTTTGCGGATGTCGGCCGATGGGCGCATCAACCACGCCCGGGCCCGTCATTACGCCTCGCACAACGGCCTCATATTCCCGATGAACTGTGCGCTCCTGCAGCTGTGCAACAAGGTCGTTGTGCGCTGCCAAAGAACGGGCAACCACCATCAGGCCGGTGGTATCCTTATCCAGCCGGTGGACAATGCCTGCCCGGGGCAACGCTGAATTTTCAGGGTAGTGATACAACAGGGCATTGAGCAGCGTCCCGGTATGGTTTCCTGCTGCGGGGTGAACCACCAGGGCTGCAGGCTTATTGATCACCATGATATGGTTATCTTGATACACAATATCCAACGGGATATTTTCCGCCACCCACTGTCCTTCAGGCTGAACCTCAACGGCCAGGGATAACTGCTGCCCGCCATGGAGCTTGTCTTTTGGCTTTCGGGCATCGCCATCCACCACCAGAAAGCCCTGACGAATCCAATCCTGAAGCCTGGCCCTGGAGAACTGTGGAAAACAGGCCGCCGCTATCTGATCAAAGCGACGACCGCCCTGATCATCAGGCACCTTGACACACGCTGTGATACGCTCTTTGATCCGCTGTTTAGTCACTTCGCCCATTCAGCAATACCCAGTTCAAAAATCTTGTCTTTTCGTTGCCCGGCAGACTATGGTTAAATGCGTTGTTCGATGAGTCTTTTATCGGATCGAAAAGTTTATCACAAGAAGCCCCTGTGGCTTGAGTGGTTGTCGAAAGCGACAGAAAATTGATGTGTAAAGTGCACGGGAACAGTACGGAAACCAATCAACACCATGACCATCCTGACTGACAAGTTGACTGCAAAATTGACCCGGGTGCTACCCCTGTTTCTCACCAGATCCATTTTGATGGTAGTTGCCGCTATCTTCCTGACTGGCTGTGCATCATCCGAACACAATGAGCAACTCCCGGAGACCCTGTCTGAGTCTGAGCTTTACCAACTGTCCAGCAAGGCTATTGAAGATGGGCGCTATTCCGAAGCCATTAAATCCCTGAGAACCCTTGAGTCCCGCTACCCTTTTGGAGCATTTGCTGAACAGGCACAACTGGATATTATTTACGCCTATTTCAAAAATGCCGAGCCTGAAGCCTCCAGGGCAGCGGCGGACCGCTTTATCCGCCTGCACCCACAGCACCCTGATGCAGACTATGCCTATTACATCAAAGGCCTGGCGTCTAACACAGCGTCCATGGGCCTGCTGGAGCGATACCTGCCAATGGATCTGACCCGCCGTGACCCTGGTCAGGCCCGGGTATCCTTTAACGAGTTTTCTGAATTGTTGAGCCGTTACCCCCAGAGCAAATACGTACCGGACGCTCGCCAGCGCATGGTTGCCCTGCGCAATCGGCTGGCCGACTATGAAATTCATGCCGCTAACTATTATCTGAAACGCAAGGCTTACGTTGCTGCGGTCAACCGTGGGCGTTATGTTGTCGAGAATATGCAGCAGACACCCGCCGTTCCCGAAGCCCTGGCCATCATGATTGAGGGTTATCAACATCTGGAGTTGCCAGGGCCGGCCGGTGAAGCCCTTGAGGTTTTGAGGCTGAACTACCCGAACCACCCGGCACTGGACAGGAGTGGCAATTTCGTTGGTTACAAGGTGTTTGAAGACGTCGACCCGTCTATCTGGAGCACGCTTACCTTCGGCTTGATTGGCAGCTCCAGACCCAAAATCCAGGATGCACCTCCCCCACACCCACCGGTGGTGAACTGATGAATACTTGTTGGTGATGCCCATAAGTAGCTAAGGAATTGTCTGGGAATAACTTCATCATTTTATTCAGTCCGGGAAAATGCCGCCGCACGCTTGCACAAGTGGTTCCAGCTTTTCGGGAAGCGTCTGTAGAAATGTCGAAGTTATTTCAGGATAACTCCCAAGCTCAGGATCAAGTTGATATAACGTTTTGGAGACATCATGACCAAAACCGTCAAGTGCCCACAGTGCGGAAAAACCGTGCAGTGGGTACCCGAAAGCAAGTACCGCCCTTTTTGCTCAGAACGCTGTAAGCTCATTGACTTTGGTGCATGGGCAAAAGAAGAACATTCCATTCCGGGCGAACCGGCCTTTGATGACCTCATGTCACAGGAGTTGGATGATACGCCCACGCGACATTAAGAATTGTCCCGGAATAATCCGATGCTATCCGGTCAAACAAAAAAACCGGGGTTACCCCCGGCTCATTAAATCGTTTCTTTCAAGCATTGCCATCTGTCAGGGCAAAGTTTCAGGACGACGAAACTTGAAAACTAACCTTCTTGACTATTCGCATCTGTGGCCTTTGGTTGATCGTTTAGAGAATCGTCTTTGAGCTCCGATTGCTCAGTTAAAGTTGCACTGTCAGCACGACCATTATCATCTGTGGATGATGAATTAATGTTATTGGTTGCATTTGAGTGGTCTTCATTGGCCAAAACCAAGTCATCCGTGATTGCATTACTCAGTGAACTCACCAGTGCCGTAACCTTTGTAGCGCGTGCCCTTAAAGCAGGTGCCAGATTCTCAGGTAGATTGATAAAGTATTCGCCAAAACCTGGGACGTCAAAACGCAATTCAACAAATGGAACAGCCTGTTCTTCGCTGCCTGCATTGCTTGAATCATAGCGTTGATTAAAGTGCTTGACAAACTTTTCCAAAATTCTGATTTCCCAACGTTTAGCTTCTTCTACTTCCAACGCAGTATTGGCACTTTCAGTAAATGCTTGTTGGCAAAGAACACCCTGCTTAAAAAAATTATTTTCTTCATTCAACTCAGTAATTTTCTGCTCGGCTTCAATTAGTTTATTCTTTTCACATAACTTTAAAGCCATTAAAGAATCGAACTGTTGCTGAAGCTTGTCGTATTCATTCTTTTGCTTTTCCAGTTCATGGCGCCAGACATTTTCTTCATTTGACTTATTTTTTAATTCATTTTCCGTGGCCTCAATTGCATTTTGCAACTTCAAGATTTCAATATCTTTCTGATTGAGTTGTTCAATGAATGCCTCATCTGGCCCTGACCTCTTTATGGAGACAGGCGAGTCTTCCAGGATATTTTTCGTTGGAATTTTTGTATCAATGATTTCTTTCTTTTCAACACACCTGTTATAAAGACTTTTGATACCATGGATGGTATCACCAACCAGCGCAGGAATAATTCCGAAAGGCACAAAGACTGTAGCAACTGCACGTCCAAGCCATTTACCGGCGGTGCTTCCTGCTTCAAATTTACTGGAAACACTATCCGCCACTTTGTGGCACCAGCTTACAAT
>NZ_JAHHPO010000955.1 GCF_024606365.1 Endozoicomonas sp. ONNA2 | reverse complement strand
ACGTCTGAATTTGCTTGTGAGTGTTTGGTTCTCTGGTGGCAGGATCACGGCCAGAGAGATTATCCAGATGAGAATGAAGTACTGATAATGTGCGATGGAGGCGGCAGTAACATCCCGTCGTCTTATCTTTTCAAGGAGGATTTCAAAAGCTGCCCAATCTTTCAGGATTGGTTTGTGAAATGGAAAAGTTATTTTTAGACAATTCCTTACAGCTCCCGCTTCCCGGAAAAACACAAGTAGTTCCAGCTATTTGCGAAGCGGGCAACGCCTTAAGAAATGTGGAAGTTATTTCGGGATGATGTCTAATCGGGCCGGGCCGCGCAGGCGGTGATATAAGACAGAAGCGCCGGGCCGCGCAGGCGGATGGCCGCCCCGCACAGAGCGCTCCACGGGGCGGCCCTTCGCTTGAGTTTTGATTCTTTGCTATCGATCACCACACTCTTGTAGACCTACCGCCGCGCAGACCGGGTCGCGCAGACGGGATGTAAGGTGGGGCGGTCCCCCGCCTGCAAGGTTCGTGTGAGACTTGGGGAGTATGGGGCCAGGCGCCCCTGTCTGCGTGACCCGGGGCAAGAGGCTGTCCGAGAATAGATTGCCCTGGGCGGCAACTGCTCCTGCGTTGCCATGGCTCTTGCAGTCGTGCGGTGACCGCAAATTGGTCTAAAAAACTCCGTTTTGTTCGGTAAATAGGACCACTAACTAATTGTGCTCTTCAGGGTATTAACCTCACAAAACGAAATTTTTATCCTCAATTTTCTGCCATCCTCGCTACGGGGTCGCCTGGATGGGCGTTATTTGGGCCAGCCTCTTGGCTACGTAGAACATTGCATGGCAAATGTCCACTTAGCCAGAAATATCCGACACCATTTATCTGACTAATTAGCTGCTATGGTCCGGCCTTTTTCCGAAAATGGGTATAAATACTTAAACGCATGGCACTGGTATTAATTTTGTCGTTAAGTTTTTCTGTAATCTCTAAGGGAGGGTGAGGGAAGGGTTTGAATTCATACAATGTAAGTAATGAATCCAGAGTATCCCGGAAAACTTTTACATCCCAGGTTTCGGTGAGAATGTAGGAAATGAAGCGGTCTACAGTGTTGGCATCAAAACCACAGTACGTTTCTCCACGCTTCAGCTCGTCTTTTATACGGATTATATCTTGTATGTCCCAGTAGTCGACAGACAATTCTATATTGAGCAGTTTGTCAAGAAACATTACGAGTGCATTATTATCAGGATTATTGGCTGTATCAGTTTTACAACACAGTAGAGTATTCTCACTCAATCGTTTGATGGCCAGGAACCAACTGGGGAAATCAGAGATATTCATCTGAAGACCAAAACCTTTCAGGTTCACTTCATTCAGAAGAGATGAACCTCCAGTCACGATGTACTGTTCGTGGAACTCCAGCTTCATGCTCTCCTGCTTCATGCTCTCCTTGAGTGGATTCTCAACATAGTTTTCATCGTTCAGGAAGCGGGGTATTCTGGTCAGACCATGAGCCTTTTCAAAAGTAGTTTCATCTTCACTACTGTAATTTTCCTGAAAGTCTGATATTTCATTGTTAAATCTAATTACCAGTGAGTTCAAGGCTTTTGACAGATCATTATTTTCATCCAACCTCATCAGTTTTTGGATTGGCGATATACTGGTTGGGTAGCTTACACTGCGTGCAGCGATTGGCTGCGTTGGATATGCGTTTGCACCAGCCGGGGACTCATGGAGTAGGTAACGCTCCATTTCACGATCTTTTTCTGATTCCTGAATCCGTAACTTCAGAAGACGTTGAAACCTTCGGAAGCCGGTCGTGCC
>NZ_JAHHPO010000954.1 GCF_024606365.1 Endozoicomonas sp. ONNA2 | reverse complement strand
TTGCCGAACAAAACGGAATTTTTAGACCAATTTTCTGCCACCGCAGTAGGGTAGTCTATTCTCGGACAACCTCTTGGTGAAATTAGTAAAGAATGAACAAAAACTCAAGCGGAGCGCCCTGCGCCTGCGCGGCCCGGCCCCATTAGGCGATGCTTTACGACGGGTTTGGTAAGATATGAAAAACTGGTAACCAAGTGAAATTCGCCACAGACAATGTTTTCTTGAAGTTTATAAACTGGGTTTTTCAAGGTATTCAGCGCTAAAAATATCGAGATAGTGAATATTATTGGCTTATTTCTGCCTTTTGTCGTGTGCAGAGAAACTGTTTACCTTCTTTGCAGTCAGTTAAGGTGGATGTTCGGTTAAACATCACTAATGTTATTCCATGATGTGTGGTACAAACCGTTATTGCTGCTGTCATGGCTGGCGCTACCTTCATCAATTCATGAATTATTGTGAGGTTATGCCTTATACATTGGTTGATTTTCAGTTATTTCTGAAAACAGGTAATTGCCGATCATCCTGTGACTTACTTTATGTTCACTGAACGCTTAACCTCTCGAAATCAGCGACTTAACAATAGGACCTTCGTTATGCAATCACTGCAACCAACGCTTTTAAATGCAACCTTTTTTAAAGGTCATGGTGCTTTACAAACGCTCACATCTGCTGGCAAGGGCAGTCAATCCATTCACACTTTGCCTGATCCTCGCAGGCATATGGCCATTGTCAGCCACTGTGGATGTCCCGATGGCAGTTGGTCCGGACTGGTAACGGCGAAACTGTTGCAACAAAGAGGGATTGAAGTTCAGCAACTGGTTCAGAGCTACCCAATGAAAGCACCTGAAATTGAGGTTGGATTGCTCAGACAGCACGGGGCAATACAAGACAATTCAATTGTGATGACTGCCGATATTATGTTTGATATGGCTACCATTATCCGGGCACTCAAGGAAAATGACAGCACTGATTTTGTCTTGACTGATCACCATGGCGGTACTGGTAAAGTATTCTTACAGCAATATGAAAAGCTAGATGAAGAGGATAGGAAGTTCATTGATTCTGCCATTGATCAAGGCCGGTTGATTGTAAATGTAAATACCATGGAATCAGGTGCATCTCATATTTTCAATATATTATCGAAAGATATGACCGATAAACAGCTAATGGAATTGTTTGGATTTGATAGCATGTTGGAACTTGAATCCTACAAAAAATTCATGAAAGCTTATGATTTAACCACAATGCAGCCGAAAGCGGTTGAAGAGTTTATGGGGTTCGTCAATGAAAATATTACATTGGACGAGCAGAGTATGGCTATTTTAAATCAATGCAAAGATGGCGTTGCCAACTCATTTTTAAAAGAAAATATGCTGCATTTTCTTATATGCTATCTTGGGGATGCTGAATTTAACACTCGATTCCATTTCGCTAAACCAGGATCCGATCCTTCTACAGTAGTCGCCCCATCATTTTTTGATGCTCAAGACCCGTCTTATCCTGATGGCCCGGCAGATAAAAATCATAAAGTACTGATGAAGGTCCCTGAAAATACCAAGAAGTTTATTTCTGACTTTGCCGATAATTTCAAAGACATTAATGCTGCGTTGAAGAAAATCGAGCCTGATGTATTTATTAATGCTGTCAGGCGGACCGAAGATGTGCTTAAGCAAGGAAGAAAAGTAACCTACAATGATCGGTCCTTCTTTGCAGCTAACACACAAGCCAGAGCTGGTCGATTTGTTCAGGCTCTGGTTAGTGAAAAATTAAGTGACGACAAATATGCGGTCTTATTTGGATTTGGGGGTAACATTTCGCTGTTGAGATCAATGGATTCAGACATTGATCTTACAGAGGTTGTTCAGGATTGGAAAGATGGCGGAATGACCGGGTCCGGTGGTGGTCATCCTGAAGCCGCTGGTATGCAGCCAAATGAAGATCAGTATAAAAATTTGCTTATTCATTGCCAGAGCGCTGGTATTCCGTTAAACGATGATCAAGTGAAAAAAATAAGTTGAGCCATCTTAAAACGGTCAGAGCCAGCAAATGCAATTACCCCTGAGCCTCTGGCTTGGGGGTAATTCCTAAAGTACTAGCAAATTCCTGAATCCGTAACTTCAGAAGACGTTGAAACCTTCGGAAGCCGGTCGTGCC
>NZ_JAHHPO010000953.1 GCF_024606365.1 Endozoicomonas sp. ONNA2 | reverse complement strand
TTATATTAAATTGGTAAAATTCTTCCGGTGCAATCAAAACCTTACGGATTCAGGCTATAGTTAGTCCAAAGGTCTCTTAGAGAGGAAGAGCCTGAGGAACTTTGCGGGAATGGTCTTAGCACTAACTGGTCGTTAATTGTGCTATTTCCTTTCATGTAGATCTGCTCAAGAGCACCTGAAATTACGGAACTTCCAATGCCTAAGCCAAATCCAGATACTACTTTATAGCCTTCAGATATTAACTTCCCGCTAAGTCTATGAACGAACTTGAGAGTTTCCTTTTCTCCATACGCTCCATACTCGTGTGCTGCACCTGAAATAAATATAGTTTTCTTTTTATAGTTAAACTCAATTACCCGGAGTAATTCAGTAATTTCAGAATAATCATCAATTAAAATGGCTTTAATATTGAATCTGTTTAGATCGTTAACAAAAAGCTCTTGTTTTCTTTCCCTATATCTAAAATCAGCTTCGCTTTCGCCTTCTTCTAATTCTATTTTCTTTATAAAGCAATAATGGCGGCGCTGACTACCATTATATGCCACACGAACTCTGCTCAAGATATAGTCCAAATTCGGATCAGTAAAACTAAATCCAATAAATATGAATAATTTTGAAATAAGATCACCCTTCAATGCAGAAAGGTATTGATCCATCTTAACATGGTAACGTTCGTAATCATCTTTGGTTAATACTGCGTCATGAGCATGCTCAACATCGCCATGCATTTTATAAACGATGGCATCTCTTTTTGGCTTGGTCGTTGAAAGTTGATTTGTTGTAAATTTAACGTCTGCAATTTTTCCTAATGATGACAAAGACTTTTCAATTAGCTTGTCATAATTAGTAGTCCAAAATGTTTTTATAGGAAGCCTACTCAAAATTTCATGATTTTCAGTTAACTCTGCATCTTGTGAAAACTCTTCTATAAGTCTTTGGTTGAGCTGACTACGATTATTACCATTTGCATTACAGTGGTACTGAGCTAATGAAACTAAGTCGGATTCCTTTTCAACATCTAACCCAAGTTCTTCGGCTATTGGCCTCAGTAATTCTGACCAATTAACAAACCCTGCACCCGCTGACATTCCTGCACCAGCAAATATAGCAACATTTTCTTCAAGTAGTTCTTTACCAACATCCCTTATAAATGACTCTCTAACTAAATTCATATTTACTATATCTTCTAAATGTGATTGTGATGTTTGATTATGAACACATAACGATTATTAGAGAAACGTATTCGCGCATTTGCATCATCCTGAACAAATTCCTTCCCCTTAAAAACCAGATTTGCTTATGCACGATGCGATGAAAGGCCTGGAATTAAGCATTGCATCATTTTTAATTCGTTAAAATCAGCCGAACCAGTATTTTTGGTAATGCCATAACCAAAAAAGGAACTCGATTAATCAGCTCCTTTCTTGGTTAAACAATGCATTGTGAAGGATAACGGATAACCCTGTAGTTACGACCGAATCAACCCCAACAATTCCGCAGTCTTATCTTCCATCAACGCTACATCCCCACGACTCTCCACATTCAACCGTATCA
>NZ_JAHHPO010000952.1 GCF_024606365.1 Endozoicomonas sp. ONNA2 | reverse complement strand
TAGTTGTCCGGAAATAACTTCCCTATTTTCATTGCCTGACTGGATTGAGCTTGTCAAAGTTCGGTGGCACGACCCTTCGACAAGCTCAGGGTGAACGTAAATCGGGTACTTATTAAAAGACAATTCCTTAAGTTACATGGGGATTTTCGTCAAGGAGTTCACTGCTTCAGACTATGCCGGAAATCTACGGCGCGTGCGTTGTTAAAAATCAGCCGCATCTATCAAGGAGTGAATCCTACTGGTATGCCCCGTGCTTCAACCAGCAAATGCCCCTGAAAGCCATGCCCTGAAAGCCATACCCTGAAAGCCATAAAAGTACTTTTTCTTGAAAGCGCAGTAACCATAGTCTGCCTCTCCTTTGAAGACTCTGCTTTTGGGAGCCCTTGTACGACAAACTACGTCGATGGGAAAGCCGTCAATTAGATGAATATCCGCATGATCGGCATGCATCAGTTAAACAAATCGCTTAGGTCAGTTTAAAAGTCGAACATCGCGTGTCTTTTATGGAATTCTCTCTGCTAATTTCTATCCTACCCACAAGTGTTGAGACATAAAGAGGGTCAAAGCGATGGATGGTGTAACGGGCAACGCAGCAGGCTTACCACTTAATTGTTCTGCTATCTGTATAAATGACGAATCTGTCAGAGGAGAATTTGGTGGGCACTCACTGGTCAAAACCTCTTGTAAACCGGAACCTCACGTTTTCCACCTGGGGTGCATCACCCGACACCTTGATGAGCAGAGTGAAACAAGTCTTGATAAACGCCGATGCAGTGAATGCGAGCAACCGGCACTGCCATTGATTCGTAATGACGGGGAAAGCGTCGATAACGACAAATCATTTTATTGTGAATCCCGGATGCTTAATGTCTGCCGTAGCGGTAATCTGAGAAAACTGAACTGGTTTCTGGACAAAGACAAGACTTTGGCAAAGAACTCTTACCGCTCGGCGCTCACCGGTCATCCAGAATACCCGTTAGCGGTCACCATCAAGTACGGCCACACT
>NZ_JAHHPO010000951.1 GCF_024606365.1 Endozoicomonas sp. ONNA2 | reverse complement strand
ACGACCGGCTTCCGAAGGTTTCAACGTCTTCTGAAGTTACGGATTCAGGTAATAAATATCAAGATTTTTAATGTTATCCAGAATTACTGGCAAACATTAAGATGAATCTTGATCCCAAGAGGCGTTGTAACTATGGATATTCAAGGTAAGAGAAATATTGGTCCAAGTGCATCTTATGCTGCAGAAACAGATATTGTTAACCCGGAAGCAGGATATCTGAATGGCAACAAGGTGACCGTTCAGGCCATTGAGAAAGCTGGTTTTTCTGGTATTCAGGTTTCTCCGGAGGAGTTTGCAGCAATTCCTGAAAACACCAGGCCTGTAAAGATTGCCTTAGAAGATTTTAATCAGTGGCTCAGTAAGTGTCGCCCTGTAAAAGCGGTAGAGAATCTGCTGATGAGCCAAGAGAGTCTGGTGAAAACACAGGGCTTGGAAGTAATTTCTAATGCTCATGCTCTTATGGCTATAAAACCCATTGCTGATGATAATAAAAAGTATGATCTGGCAGATGATATTGAGAACTTTAATATCGATTTGGGTCGGCTTGATCATAAAAAAAATGAGTTTTATACATCAAAAATAGAAAATGATGATTTCAAAGAAAAGTACAAAACCCTATTGGCTATTGCTGACGGGGATCTGACCGCCTTACGGAAGGGGTTAGTGATTGTTTTACCAGCAGCCACTGAGGACGGAGACCCACAGTGTGTATGCCTGGATGGTGAATCATCGATAGAAAACAAGAATGCTGCGAATGAACTTGTGAATATTTTCAAGAGTAGTGAAGCTTATGCAAAATATAGCAACAGAATAGATCATGTTAATAAGCTTGAAGATGAATATAAAAAGTTAAAGATATCTTTGGCTGAGCAAGCAGAAAAGCTCAAAATAAAACATGAGAAGCTTATTGGTGAGCAAGTTGAGGGCGACAAGGCAGTGTTGCTCGATATGAACCAGTCACTGAAAGCAGAAACCTTGTTGAAAAAGAATGAAGCCAGCGACGTTAGCGAAATCAATGAGTTAATTAAAAGTAAAACTGAAAAAGCTGATGCACTGGTTAAGACAATAGAAGAATTTTACTTGGAGATTAATGCAGTCGAAAAGGGTATTGACAACTTCTTGTCTGAAATGAAAACTTGCAACACTTTCTTGAATCCTGAAACTGATAAGCTTACTCAGTCTGGTGATAGGCCTGCAGTTCTGCATGATCACATAATTTTTGAAATCAGAAGGCTTAAAGAGCAATTGCTCGAAGAAATTGAATTTATGCAGAACCAACTCGCATCACTGACCGAAAGCCTGGAAGTAGCTTCAACCGATTACGAAAAAACTTTGCACGACATAGACGCGCTAAAAGATGAGAGAGATAAAAAGTTGCCAGCCTTACCAGGCAGAAAGTGAGCAAGCCAAACAGCAATTTGATGAGTTTACTTTGCAGCCAGGCACATTGGTTGACTCAAGTATCAACACTGAACAACCAGCATTTCAGCGGGTGCTCGATGACATTGCTGAAAGGCTGGATTTAACCACGCATCACGAAAGATCTGCGGATAAGCCAAACGCTGCCAACTCATAAAATGGCATTCCTGATATAACACTGGTGAAATGGATTAACCCAAAGCAAAAAAGCCTCCGGACCGGAGGCTTTTTTGCTTAAAAAATCTCAGTGACCTTTCAGTGCATAAATGCCATTGGCATTACGCCAGTAACCCTGGTAGTCCAGACCGTAACCAAAAATATAGCGATCATCGATTTCCAGGCCGGTAAAGTCGGCCTTCAGGCCCGGACGGGCTTTACGGTTATGTTTTTTATCCACCAGCACCGCAGTCAGGACGCGGGCTGCACCTTCTTCCTTACAGAAATCAACAATAGCGTCCAGCGTGTGCCCTTCATCGAGAATGTCATCGATAATCAGGACGGTACGATGTTTGATACCCCGGGTTGGCCGGACTTTCCACTCCAGGCCACCACCGGTCAATTGATCCCGGTAACGGGTGGCATGCACGTAGGAGGCTTCCAGGGGGAACTGCATCTGAGTCAGCAGTTTGCCGGTAATCACCATACCGCCATTCATTACGCAAAATACCAGCGGGTTGCTGTTCGCCAGCTGGTTGGTGATGTTGCGTCCCATGGTGGCGATGGCGTTTTCAATCTGCTGCTCGTTATAGAGGCAGTCGGCTTCATCCATCACTTGCCGGATATGGTCGAGATCAACAGACATGTTGTGCAAACCCTGATTGTTTGATTGGTGGCCGGTCAGTCCAGTGAGGCAACTCATGAAATATGGGTGTCGTAACCCTGGCGATCGGCGTGCCATTTCTGGTTAAAAAAACCATTTTTACTCCCCAGTGGAGAGGTGCAAACAGTTTTGCTGAAAAAATACCGTTGTTGTGTTCAATGGGCAAGAGAAAACTACACGGTGGTTATGGTTGTAAAAACCTATGGGCAGTTCAGACACGCTGTGGGAAAATAACAAAATTCAGGCATTGAAAGCGCTTTGATGATCATTTTCGAGTGCTTCCACAAGACCGTTTTATCTCAACCATTCATTTTTTGATTCATTAGGCATCTCCCGTCAGTGAGTTGAGGTCATTCATGAACGTACAGGAAATCAAGCATCCGCTGGTACAGCACAAGCTGGGACTGATGCGTTCCCACGATATCAGTACCAAGGGATTCCGAACTTTGGCCAGTGAGGTTGGCAGCCTGCTGACCTATGAAGCGACCAAAGATCTGGCGCTGGAAGATACGGTAATTGAAGGCTGGAATGGTCCGGTGACTGTTCAGCAGATCAAGGGCAAGAAAATTACCATCGTACCGATTCTGCGTGCCGGCATTGGTATGATGAATGGTGTTCTGGATATGATCCCCAATGCCAAGGTCAGTGTGGTCGGTCTTTACCGGGACGAGGCAACGCTGGAACCCGTGCCTTACTTTGAAAAGCTGGTCAGTAATATTGATGAGCGCATTGCCCTGATTCTGGATCCCATGTTGGCCACCGGTGGCTCCATGCTGGCAACGATCGATATGCTGAAGAAGGCGGGTTGTAAAGAGATCCGCTGCCTGGTGCTGGTGGCTGCCCCGGAAGGCATCGATAAAGTTCAGTCAGCACATCCTGACGTTAAGATTTTCACCGCGGCTGTTGACCTTGGGCTTAATGACAACGGTTATATCATTCCGGGCCTGGGTGATGCCGGTGACAAGATTTTTGGTACGCAATAATTAGTTGGCCTGATGGAATCGTATATTTCCTACTATGCATCGGACAACGCAGGAGCAGTTGCCGAGAGTGAATGATCACTTGGTCAGAAAATACGATTTCATTTGGTTAACTACTTTTCTTAAGTGTGGATAGCCAACAATGAATCATTCAGCACACCCGGGGGAAACCCTGCTATCAGAGATGTCCCTCTGGCGTCAGGCGCTGATGGGGGGGCAGATGCTTTTTGTTGCCTTTGGTGCCCTGGTTCTGGTGCCGTTGCTGACCGGGTTGGATACCAATGTAGCGTTCTTTACCGCGGGTATCGGTACCCTGATTTTTCAGCTGATCACCGCTCGGCAGGTGCCTGTCTTGCTGGCATCTTCTTTTGCCTTTATTGCGCCGATGACGTTCAGTATTCAATCCTGGGGCCTGGCGGCCACCATGGGCGGAATCATGGCCGCCGGTCTGCTGTATGCCGTATTGAGTGTGCTGGTCAGGTTGCGTGGCTCCGGCATACTTTACCGGCTATTTCCCCCCGTGGTGGTTGGGCCGGTGATTATGGTTATTGGCCTTGGTCTGGCACCGGTTGCCGTGGGGATGGCAACATCTCCCGTTGCAGGGTTGATTTCTGCTGATCAGGCGCTGTTCCTTGCCGCGATCTCGCTGCTGGCCACCCTGTTGGTGGCGACCCTGGCCGGTGGAATTCTGCGATTGATTCCCATTATTTGCGGTATTGGCGCAGGCTATGTTGCTGCAGTGATTATGGGCGTTGTGGACTTTCAACCTTTGTTTGACCGTCCCTGGTTTGCTATTCCGAATTTCACGACCCCGGCACTCAATTGGAACGCGGTGCTTTATATGATTCCGGTAGCGATTGCCCCCGCCATTGAGCACATTGGTGATATGCTGGCGATCAGCTCGGTGACCGGGAAAAAGTATCTGACAAAACCGGGGTTGAAAAATACCCTGCTGGGTGATGGCCTGGCGACGACGTTTGCCGGGATGATCGGTGGGCCGCCGAACACCACCTATTCAGAAGTCACGGGCGCGGTGATGCTCACCAAAGCCTACAACCCCGCTATCATGACCTGGGCCGCAGTCATTGCCATTGGTGTGGCGTTTATCGGCAAAATGGGTGGATTCCTGTCAACCATTCCAGTGCCGGTGATGGGCGGGATTATGATGCTGCTTTTTGGCTCCATTGCGGTCGTTGGACTCAACACACTGATTAAGGCAAGGGTAGACCTGGGGCAGCCCCGGAACCTGGTGATTGTCTCTATCGTGCTGGTATTTGGCATTGGTAATATGGGCATTTCACTGGGTGAATTTTCCTTGAAGGGCGTCAGTCTTTGCGCACTGACAGCAGTGATTCTGAATTTGCTGCTACCCCATCACGCCGGGGAAGATCGGTATCAGTCAACTGAAGTGGGCATAGAAGACGATGCCTGAAAAGCTGGAAATGACTCTCTCAGGCCAATGGCACTGACTTAAGCGTGAAAGCCTTGCCATAGTTAGTTAAAAGACTTTC
>NZ_JAHHPO010000950.1 GCF_024606365.1 Endozoicomonas sp. ONNA2 | reverse complement strand
ACGACCGGCTTCCGAAGGTTTCAACGTCTTCTGAAGTTACGGATTCAGGTAATAAGTTTGGCGCTTCGAACCTTGTTATTCATCCCTTGCAGAAAAATGAAACAAAAGATAGGATGTTTTTCTATGATGGCGTGAAACTTCATCAAAAATTGCCATCTCAAATATCTTCTCAAAAAAGCCCGGCCCCGTTGCCGGGTTTTTAGTATCTGCCACTCCCAAACTGAACCACTATAAAAAAGGGGCTTCATGTTTCACTTTTCCGCTTCATCAAAGCGACATTTGTCGACTTGTGATGAGCGGCTTCAGTGTGTCTTCAATAAAGTGATTGAGCATTATGACTGCACGATTATTTGCGGTCATCGAAATGAAGCTGCCCAGACCCTGGCGTTTGAAAGTGGCAAGTCGGAGTTACAGTGGCCTGGCAGTCATCACAATGAGCTGCCCAGTAAGGCAGTAGACGTTATGCCCTATCCCATAAACTGGTTTGATTATCAGCGGTCTGCACACTTTGCCGGGTATGTGTTGGGTGTGGCTGAGGAGATGGGCATTAAACTGCGTTGGGGTGGTGACTGGGATCGGGATGGTCAGCTGAAGGATCACCGGTTTATCGATTATCCACACTTTGAGCTGGTGGACAATGATTAACCTGAACCCGATGGCAGGAATAGCCAAGGAGTTGATGGGGGGCTTGATGGCTTGTTCACTTCCGACGAGGAGCGGGCCAAAGCCGAACTATCACTGAACCACCAGTTGCAGCAGCCTCATATCTTGCAAGCACTGGCCAATATCGAAGAAGCCAAACACCCATCGGTATTTGTCTCTGGCTGGCGGCCAGCTCTTGGTTGGCTTTGTGTATTTATCTTGTGCTGGACCTGGATTGTTCGGGATCTGGTCATTATCGGTTTGATGCTTGTGGATAAATCCGAAGTGGTTCAACAGTTACCCACAGCGGATACCAGTACGGTAATTACTTTACTGCTTTGTCTTTCCTGATTACCACTGATCGTACGTCATGATACAGAGAAAGTTTATTTAA
>NZ_JAHHPO010000949.1 GCF_024606365.1 Endozoicomonas sp. ONNA2 | reverse complement strand
TGCCCTACACGGCAACTGCTCCTGCGTTGCTCTAGCTCCTGCATCCATGCAGTCGGGCGTTATTCTCGGACAGCCTCCTGGATACTGCTAAAATTGAGGAGGATATTTTGGATACCAGTGCAAAAACGTTCTTGTCTGAATCTTGCTATAGAGATATGCATCCTTCGACTAACGATGCTAACAGTGGTTCGGGCCCAAAAGAGCAACCGGCAAGAATTTCTACGGCCACACATCAAGTTGAGAGGGACGATTCCCTTGATCGTACCTTATTCCAAAGAGATTTAACTCCCACTCAGTGTAAACCTGAATTATCTTCAAGCTTTGATTTACCAACCTTAATGGCACATTACCCTGATAAAGATGGAGACAGTTTTTTACATATGGCAGTGGTGCATAACATACTTCCACTAGCCCAATTATGGAAAAATAATTGTTCCGAACATTTTACTGCTGATTTGAACAGGCAAAATGATTTAGGACAAACGCCCTTACATATTGCTGTCTATAATCAAAATTCTGAGATGATCCAATTTCTCCTTGAAAATGGTGCCTCTGCCTTAACACAAGAGAGAAAAGGTCGAACGCCTGTTCATTTTGCTTGCCAGTTTGGTTGTATAGGAACCCTTCGTCTTCTACTTCAACAGATCGAAAAGAGCAATCAAAGCTTGCCAGCTGCCCTCAATGCAGAAGTATTCGACGGGGGGTTAAATAGCCTTCTATTTTTTATAAGCCTGCATAATCCTGTCAAAGAAGAGCAATTCCCGATTGTTGATTTACTGCTTCAGTATGGTGCTGACCCAAATCATCAAGACAAATGTTCCGGCAAAACACTTGTTCATTACCTTGCTGATCAAAATAATGTGGCACTCTATAAATACCTGCAAACAAACTACCCCTCAGAAATAGACTGGAATGCTGAGCGATATGACAGTGGCCGAGTGACCCTGGAGAACGATATTTTTGTTTTTGAAAAAGACGAGGTTTAACGAAAAAAGGCATGGAAGCCACAGCTCTCACAGGAGAAATGACTTCTATACTGATCTGCCTTGCTGCTGTCTCAGGCACTGGTATTACATTTTTGCCACTGAGCCCCACGACCTCTGCCTACCGGCTCCAGCAAGCCTTCGGCACGCATTTGCTGAACCACTTTTTTGACCAGCTCCCGACTGACCGTGGGTATTTGCAGGCAGATATCCGCAACGGAAAAAGCATGGCTGGTCTGCTCGATGGCCATTCTTGCCAACTGTGATTTTGGTGCACGACTGCCCTGCCACTGCAGGGTTTGAATTTTATCTTCCAGTTCATCGTAAGCACGAATGAGGGTATTCAGGAAAAAATCGATCCAGGGCATCGGATTGTGTTGCCCTTCATGCCAACCTTTTACACTGAGCTGCAACGCTCTTTTATAGGCTTGTTCCTGCCTTGCCAAAACCCGCTCAAGGCTGATCATCTGAGCCACCTGATAACCGTTAAGCGCCAGCATCATCGCGATCAGCAACCAGGCGATTCGGGCATTGCCGTCGCTGAAAGGGTGAATACAGAGAAAATCCAATACCACGGTTGGTATCAGCAACAAAGGCTCAACCTGCTGTCCTAGCCCTTCATGGTAACAGGTAACCAGCTCTTCCATAGCCTCGGCAATGACCCTGGCGGGCATGGTTCGATACAGAACACCAATTCTCAGCCCATTGCTATCCCGTTCTACAATCTCTTTATTGGTCACCCGCCAGCGTCCGCCCTCATGGGGTACATGGGCATATAACATGGCATGCAGCTGACGGATAAGACTGACTGACATCGTCATGTGTTCCCCTGGCTCAACCACAATCTCCAAGCCATCCCGGTAGCCTGCAACCTGCCTCTCAACTGGTGTAGTCGGACGGTATTCCCGGTATATCAGCTTACGAACCAGCTCTCTGGAAGCGACAATGCCATCCAAACGACTGCTGTACTCCACAGACTCCAGGACCGCAATCTGACGGAGCGTATCCAAAACCTCCGGCTGCTGACGAACATTGACCAGCTGGCGGCCGCGGAACTCTCCCAGTTGCCTGAACAGACCCAGCTGATAACTGTTGAAAGAATAACCGGATAAATGCTGCAGTGTTTTCATAGGCAATAAGAATATAATAGGTATTTATCGGATAAATAAGTGAAAAATACAGTATAGGTATAATTATTACCCATTAAATCCAGAATTTTAAGCAAAATTCAGAAAAAGGGTATTCATTGGTTAACAGCCAATCAAACTGGTTAAAATCTGATCCACCAACAGGGTTATAACGTTAGTCAGACGCTTCAAGTTATGGAAAGAGAAGGCTTTCTCAAAACATTCAAATGTCCTTGCGAGCATAAATTGATGATTAAAACGTGCACTTGTAATTAATGACCTCAAAACGCTTTCACTTTCCTGCTGTTTGGTCGCTATACAAATTCACTATTACTCAAACCCTTGATGAAAGGCGTTGGGAATAGTTTTCCTTATATCAATGGAGAACAACAATGAAAAAGACGCTATCGGCTATCGTATCTTCTGTCATTCTGTTCAGCGCCAATGCTTCAGCGGATCGGGACTATGCTGCTCAGGCAATGGAAAGACATGACTTGGAAAAACCGGTATTAATACCTGTTATGGATATGATTAGACCTGCGAGTGCCAGAGAATCACTGGACTCGATTACTGTTCCGACAAAGCATGAAGAGCGACAGGCCAGAATGGAAGCCCTTGCTGAAATAAGAGAAAATTAATTTTTTCCCTTTAGTTGCATGGTTGTGATGTTCCTGAATCACAACCTTCAAAGCAGATCATCAATATCAGCTCTTAGCAATGGTTCCTTGCCCAAATCAAAACTGGCAGCTGCAATATGCAGGGTAAATAGCTGCTTCAGAGCGACAAAGTCTCTCGACCCGGGCCACTTATCTTCATCTTCAGTCCACACTGAGAACTCATTCTCCAGAATGACACGCGCTTGTTCACTGATACCAGCAACCAAACTTTCTTCGGATTCATGCTCGTCAAAAAGATAAGCAGCACCTTCAAAGTCCCATATTTCTGGAATTTCGACATTCAGGCTTTTTACCCAGTCGATGAACACGGATTTTGGTTTCAGGGTAATGACACAACGGTTTATCAACTTCATTTTTTGCCTGTGTAATCATTAGATAAATTGGAAATATAAGTCGATAGTGTATCATGTTGTTTATTAAGATCTTCTATCTCTTTGGATATTTTTTCATTTTCCGATCCTAATTCTTCTTTTTCAGCACGCAGTTTGTCAATTTCATTTTTCAGTTTTTTATTCTTTTCTCGATTTCTTACTTTGAATTTTTTTTGATAAGACTTTCCTTTCAATTTTCTTCTAATGTTTTTTGCGAGCAAGTAAAGTTGCTTATCACCTTCTTTTGCAAACATATCTTTAAAACTTTTGTGACTCATATCAGCAATATACTGATAGCTAGAGAGGGTATTGCTGATTTCATTAGTATTGATGACAGGAAACATCGTTTTACATTGTTTAGATTTTTTTTCAACTGGATCAAACAGATGTAAGCTGGACTGTTCAGCCATCACAAGAATATTCTTTAGTTTCAATTTACCCTTGGCAGCTGTTGATTCTGTGGCAGGGCGACAGAATCGGTCGAACGATCATCCCGATAATAGGATATTTAGCT
>NZ_JAHHPO010000948.1 GCF_024606365.1 Endozoicomonas sp. ONNA2 | reverse complement strand
TAGTACCAGCCCAAGTAGCCAGAAATATACGATTCCATATGGCCAGCTACTTAATATGCATCTGTTCAAGGATCAGTCAGCAGTGCTGATTTGATTCTTCTCCTGATTGTGTTTTTCTATTACTGTAAATAGTTAACCAAATGAAATGATGTTTCCCGACTAACGGTGTTTGTCAACCTGACGGTGTTTGTCAAGATAGTTGTCAGTCACTCTGCTCCGTTGCAACGTTGTCACATAGCTACGGCTATGCCCACCTGCGTTGCGCCTTGCATAGTAACGGCCCACTTGGCCAGAAATATACGATTCCATTTGGCCAACTACTTAATGCACTTTAACCCTTGAAAATACCGGGGAGTCGGTCGGTGAAAAAAATTAAACTGGGATGCAGTGAACTGCAGGTAACAGAGGTCTGCCTGGGATCCATGACCTGGGGGCAACAGAACTCACTTGATGAGGCGTTAGAGCAGATTGATTATGCACTGGACCAGGGAGTCAACTTTATCGATACCGCCGAGATGTATCCGGTGCCCCCTGATGAACAGACCAGTGGTGAAACTGAGCGCTGCATTGGTGAATGGATCCGGGCCAATCCGGGCAAGCGTGATGAGGTTATCATTGCCACGAAAATTGTCGGTGCGGGGCTGCCGTGGATACGCAATGGCAGTCCAATCAGTGGTCAGCGGATTAAAGAAGCCGTGGAAGGCTCATTGAAACGTCTTAAGACGGACTGTATTGATCTTTACCAGCTGCACTGGCCAAACCGGGTCTCTCCCCATTTTGCCAGACACTGGCCAGGTATGGTTCCCCATACGCAAGTGGATCGAGTGCGGCAGGAAGCGGAAATGCTGGATATTCTCCATGGGCTGGATGATTGCATCAAAGCGGGCAAGATTCGTTATTGTGGCCTTTCAGATGATACACCCTGGGGCATTGGTGAATATGTGCGGCTGAGCGAAAAGTATGATTTGCCGAGGATGGTTTCTGTTCAAAACGAGTTCAGTTTGATACATGCCAAGGACTCACCCTACCTATTAGAATCCTGTGTGTTAAATGATGTCGCTTATCTGCCCTGGTCGCCACTTGGCGGTGGAGTGCTCTCTGGCAAGTACCGGGATGGTCAGATTCCGGCAGGCTCCCGATGGTCTTTCCAGCAAAGAAATGGTCTCTTCCGCAATACCCCAATGACTCACCAGGCGATTGAAGGCTACGCTGAGGTAGCCAGGCGCCATGGGCTGTGTCTGGCACAGATGGCACTGGCCTGGGTATATCAAACAGAGGGAGTCACATCGACGATTATCGGAGCCAGTTCACTGGCACAGCTTAAGGAAAATATTGATGCTTGCCACTTGAAATTATCAAAAGAGGTGCTGGACGAGATCAATGCTGTGTTTCGTCAATACCCCATACCTTTTTAAAGCAACGAGACATTGCGAGTGTCTCCCAGCCAGCAGAGTTCACATCCCTTGTTGGCTGACTTGATGCTGTCTGACTTTCCCGCAGGCCACAGCAGTGGTTAGCAGTCAACCAAATGAAACCATATTTTCTGATTAAGTTGTCAGTCAGTCTCGGGGACTGCTCCTGTGTTGCTCTGGCTCCTGCATCCATTCAGTCGTGCGGCGCTCCAGTCTCATAGCTACGGCTATCCTCACTAAGTTGCGCCTCTTACGATAGACATTATGCACCTATCTATTAATTCCAGAAGCAAAAGCTTTGAACCACGAAGCGCACGGTGTGACACGGGAGC
>NZ_JAHHPO010000947.1 GCF_024606365.1 Endozoicomonas sp. ONNA2 | reverse complement strand
GTGGTTCCAATTCAAATCTCTCAACCTGTATCAATCCCCATGTTTTCGGGACTTTTCAGCTTAAGTCAGTGCCATTGATTTTTAGACCAATTTATCGTAATCGCAGTAGGGCAGTCTATACTCACACAGCCTCCGAGGATAAGGCAGATTCAATATGTTATCGTCCATGACTGAAATCACACTGACAAGAATACGAGGTAGTAATGGAAACAATTAGCAGGCTTTTTAGAAACCCCCATCAGCGGTTAGACAGGTCCGGCCCTGCGATTTCTGGAGCAAACCGTGACAACCCCTACAATGATCCCGCACCACTGGCGGCTTGCCGGGTCGGCGATCTCCGCCGTCTGGAGAGGGAAATAGAAAAAGACTGCTCAATTGTTAACAGGGATTACCGATCCGGAAAAACCGGGAATACAGTGTCTTTGTTGTATATTGCAGTTATTGGAAGGTATGTTGAGCTGGCCCGGCTGCTGATCGAGAAGGGGGCTGATGTTAACTACGCCCTTAAAAAAGGTGGGTTCACAGCGCTCACATGTGCTGCGCAAATAGGGTTTATTGAGATCGTCCAGCTGTTGATCGACAACGGGGCTAATATTGATCAGGCGGGTAACGATGGAGCCACGCCGCTCTATTATGCCGCTCAGGAAGGTCACACGGAGATTGTCAAACTCTTATTAGCTTATGATGCAGATCCAGAAAAAGAATGGAAAATGTTTAGTATAGGTCGTTTGTCGTTCACCAAGTCCCCTCTTTCTGCTGCTCAAATCTTGAGTGGAGACAAAGAATCTGCACAAATGATAGCAACAGCCATAAAAGAAAGAAAAATCAATTTATCCGGTGAATTCCCACCACTACTGGCTGGTCAACATGCTTCTTACGGGACCATTCGATAGGTATCGGGGGCAAATACTCATCAATCTGCGAATCGTGTATTTCTGGCTAATTGAGCAGCTACTCTGCAAGGTGCAACGTAAGGAACTCAGGAGGCTGTCCGAGAATAGACTGTCCTACGCAGCAACTGCTCCTGCGTTGCTCTGGGAGGCTGTCCGAGAATAGCGCCCAGTCAGGCGCTAATCTCGGACAGCCTCCTGGTTTCCCTAAGAAAGAATTGCCTGCATTTGCTTTTTATGGGCAGATGTTTGCTGGCGAACACTTTTCATTACCCTCCCCTGCATAGCCAAATGTATCGGTGTACATAGATCACTATTTTCAGCCTTGAGGCATGCTTCAAACTCTTTTTTAAATTTGCGGTGGATCTTTTTCATAAATTCTCCATTACCATAAAAAGCTGCATGATGCAGTGGGGTATTCCCTCTATTATCAACCTCCAGGATATCTTTAGAAGAAAAATTGTACATATCAATGTCTAGCCCGTCGGTTTTGTTTGATGAACTGGCTATCAAATGAAGTAGTGTCAAACCTGAACGGTTTTTTATATTCACATCAGCTTTTGCCTTTATCAGCCTTTCGACGCATGTTTTGTGACTGTTTTTAGCAGCCAGGAGCAGCGCTGTGTTTTCATGCTTATCTTTTTCATCGATAATTTTCATGAATAGCTTTTTATGTTTTTTTAGCTCATCAATGCCATTAAGCTTACCTTCCAGAGCAGCATAGTGCAGGGGAGTCCTGCCTTTATTATCTTTAATAAAGATAGCTATTGCCGAGTTCTGTTTTTCCGTCAGAAATTTCTTCAGATAATAACTACTGCCTTTTTCTGCAGCATAGTGCAGGAGGGTTTTACCATCACTTTCGTCCTGGTCTTCAATGTTAATTCTACCGACCAGTATATCTGTTATGTTTTGGGCAAGGGAGTGCTTCTCCTCTGCATCAATGACAATTCGCAGGGTGGCACTGGCATTTTTTGGTGAGATTTTATCCGCATGATTTTTGCATAATTCATCCAGGCATGTTTTATCTTTTTTAGATATTGCATTTAATGTTGCATAATCCAGCACTGTTTTTCCATTCTCATCAGTATCAGCTATATTCGCCACTTTGGTGATCGTACGCTTAAACTCTGCAATGTTCCCTTCCATAACTGCAGTGCAGAGTTTTTTCACCGTGAGTTTTTGGTCTAACAGTTCACAACAAGCAAACTTGCCCTCTTTAGCAGCGCTGACCCGTGGTGTCTCACCTGCTTTATTTTGGACCGTGATATCCGCCCCTCGCTGAATCAGTAATTCAAGACACTCTTTCTGGCCACCGCGGGCGGCAATCTGTAATGGCGTATTGCCGTCGCGGTCAACAGTATTGATCTCAGCACCATTCACCAGCAGAATCTGAACACACTCAACACTGCCTCCTTCAGCAGCATGGTGCAGAGCCATTTTGCCATCCCGTTCATTTTTTTTGTTGATGATGTCCGCTTCAGTTTTAAGGATCAGCTCTTTGAGTTCCGTGGCATTGCCAGAAAAGGCTGCCTTGCACAGTTCATCAATCTTATTAAGGTATTGATAAATATCAAGAATGTCAGGATTGCACCGGAAGATTTTCTCAAGGGCATACTGATCAGCTGATTCGCTGGCATCAATAACCAGGGGTTTGCCATTACGTGATAATTGCAGTAATGGCTGATCACAAATGGAACAGTTCCGTTGCTCACGTCTGAACAAATTTTCGGGTATACATGCCAGGTGATACTGGTGAGGTGGGTTGCATGAGGTTTTGACAATTGAATGCCTGCCAAATCGCTCCGGCTTTTCTGACACTCGACAGTCTTTAGAATCGCAACAGTATTCAGAATCGCAAGGTGAAGCGGATGAATTAGTGCCGGGCATTCTAATTCCAGTTGTTGCAACTAACATTCTACCTACTGCACCTAACGCACCACCAACAACGCCTGACCTGGATGGAATCACAACGATCTCCTGTGCAAATCATAACCATTTGAAAAGCTGGTAAATAAGGATTTATCGAAATTAAAGCCTCCAAGTATGCAAAAAGTAGCCTGTGATTGTGTAGTATGCAACTCCAGCCAGAAAAGAAAATCGGCGCCAAGTCTTTTACCCATCGTCGTTTGAAAAACATTGTCAAAGAATATCCGTAATATCCCATTATTCGCTGATTACAGGGTATTTTCAAGGATTCCAGAATAGCCAAAGTTCTTACGATAGACATTAAGAATCTATCTTTTAATTCCAGAAGCAAAAGCTTTGAACCACGAAGCACACGGTGTGACACGGGAGC
>NZ_JAHHPO010000946.1 GCF_024606365.1 Endozoicomonas sp. ONNA2 | reverse complement strand
AATTTTTATCCTCAATTTTCTGTCGTCCTCGCTACGGGGACGCCCAGTCGGGCGCCATTCTCGGACAGCCTCCTGGCAACAGTTGTGCCGTTGATATTTGCCTGCGAAATTGCCCCGCCTGGTGATTATCGTGCAAAGGGTGTAAAGAAAGTTATTCCGGTGCTTTCCGGGTCAGGTATCTATTGTGTTAAACTGCCGTCCACCTTGATAACCATGCAGTGATAAATCTTTCAATGTCCCAAAGAATAAGCGAACACTACAAGGCCATTATTGAGTCCCTCGGTGAAGATATTCACCGGGAAGGCCTCAGGGATACGCCGCTTCGCGCTGCCAAAGCAATGCAGTACCTGACCAGGGGTTATAACCAGACACTGGAAGAGATCGTTAATGGTGCAGTGTTTGAGTCCGACATCAGCGAAATGGTCGTGATCAAAGATATTGAGCTGTACTCAATGTGTGAGCATCACCTGCTGCCCTTTATTGGCAAGTGCCATATTGGCTATTTGCCAAACGGTAAGGTAATGGGCTTATCCAAGTTTGCCCGCATTGTGGATATGTTCGCCCGCCGCCTGCAGATTCAGGAAAACATGACCAAACAGATTGCCGATGCCATCATGAAAGTGACCGATGCCAAAGGGGTTGCCGTGGTGATTGAGGCACAACATATGTGCATGATGATGCGTGGCGTGGAAAAACAGAACTCCTCCATGACCTCTTCGGTCATGCGCGGCCTCATGAAAGACAATCAGCCAACCCGTGAAGAGTTTCTGCGGTTTATTCGCTGAGAACCCTGAATAACTTCTGTATTTCTCAGGTTCCAAACTTCGTGCGTCCTGAGCCTGTCGAAGGGCGTACACTGCGAACTCACGCACTGTGCCTGCCACCCTTCGACTCCGCTCAGGATGATCGGTAATCAAGTTCTAAACCGGGAAATCAGTTAAGGACTGTTCCTCAGACTTGACACCAGTCAAGAATCACTTTTCCAGACTGCCCGGACCCCATGATTTCAAAGCCCTGCTCAAAATCATCAACCGGGAACCGGTGCGTAATGATTGGCGAAATATCCAGACCGGACTGCAGCATACTGGTCATCTTGTACCAGGTCTCAAACATCTCACGACCATAGATACCTTTGATCACCAGACCTTTGAAGATGACCTGGTTCCAGTCAATCACCGTATCACTGGCAGGAATTCCCAGCAGTGCAATTTTGCCACCATAGTTCATATTTTCCAGCATCTGCTTAAATGCACGACCATTGCCGGACATCTCAAGGCCCACATCAAATCCTTCAACCATGCCCAGCTCCGCCATCACTGCTGTCAGGTCGGTATTGGCAACATTCACTGCGCGGGTCGCCCCCATGTTACGGGCCAGATCCAGACGGTATTCGTTGACATCGGTAATCACCACATTACGGGCACCAACGTGCTTACAGATAGCTGCCGCCATAATACCGATGGGGCCGGCACCGGTAATCAGTACATCTTCCCCAACCAGGTCAAAAGAGAGTGCGGTGTGGACCGCATTACCAAAGGGGTCAAAAATGGCGGCCAGGTCATCACTGATATCATCAGGAATCGGGAAGGCATTCACCGCCGGAATTACCAGGTATTCGGCAAACGCACCGTCACGGTTAACGCCGACACCCACAGTAAAGTTACACAGATGGCGGCGGCCAGCGCGGCAGTTACGGCAGTGGCCACAGGTAATATGACCTTCACCGGACACCCGCTGCCCTACCTCAAAGCCACGCACACCTTCACCCATGTCAACGATTTCGCCGACAAATTCATGGCCAACGTGCATACCCACCGGAATGGTTTTCTGAGACCACTCATCCCAGTGATAGATATGCATGTCAGTGCCGCAAATGGCGGTTTTGCGAATTTTGATCAGTACATCGTTGTAACCAACTTCTGGCTTGGGACGATCTTCCATCCAGATTCCGGATTCTGCTTTGCTTTTGGCTAATGTCTTCACGGTTTCATTTTTCTCAATGGGCTTGCTATTGAGCATAGCAAGCCAGCTCTCTTATATATCAGCAGGAATATCAGCGGATAACACCCAACTCCCGACCAACCCTGGCGAAAGCATCAATGGCCTTATCAAGGTGCTCCCGACTGTGGGCAGCCGACATCTGGGTACGAATTCTCGCCTGACCTTTTGGCACCACCGGGAAGGAGAAACCAACCACGTAAATCCCTTTTTCCAGCATTCGCTCGGCAAACTGGCCCGCCAGTGAAGCATCGCCCAGCATCACCGGTACAATCGGATGATCGGCTCCGGCCAGGGTAAAGCCCAGCCTGGACATTTCAGAGCGGAAATAGTCGGCATTATCACGTACCTTCCGGCGCAGTTCTGCGCCTTCCGCGAGCATCTCAAACACTTTGATCGAAGCAGCAGCAATGCCCGGCGCCAGCGTATTGGAGAAAAGGTATGGACGGGAACGGTTACGCAACCAGTCAATCACTTCCTTTTTACCGGAGGTGTAACCGCCGGAAGCACCGCCAAGCGCTTTACCCAGGGTACCGGTGAGAATATCCACGCGTCCCATAACATCACAGAACTCAGGAGTACCAACCCCTTTCTCACCGATAAAACCGGTGGCATGGCAGTCATCTACCATCACCAGGGCGTCGTATTTATCCGCCAGGTCACAGATGCCTTTCAGGTTGGCGATCACCCCATCCATGGAAAATACGCCATCCGTAGCGATCAGTTTGGTTCTGGCACCCGCCGTTTCTGCCGCCTGTAACTGTGCTTCAAGGTCTGCCATATCGTTATTGGCATAGCGGAAACGTTTAGCCTTGGACAGGCGCACACCATCGATAATACTGGCATGGTTCAACGCATCACTGATGACCGCGTCTTCCGGCCCCAGGATGGTTTCAAACAGGCCACCATTGGCATCAAAACAGGAAGGATAGAGAATGGTATCTTCCATGCCCAGGAACCGGGAGATATGAGCTTCCAGATCTTTATGGACGGTCTGGGTACCGCAGATAAAACGCACGGAGGCCATACCAAAGCCATACCGGTCAAGCCCCTGTTTGCCCGCTTCGATAAGCTCCGGGGCATTGGCCAGGCCCAGGTAGTTATTAGCACAGAAGTTCAGCACCTCTGAACCGCCCTCTCCATTAGAGAGCACCTTGATTGCAGCCTGTTGTTGTGAACTAATGACCCGTTCACTTTTATAAAGCCCTTCCTGCTTCAGCTCATCCAATTGACTGCGCAGCCCTTGATAAAAATCGGCCTTCATTTCGACTCCTGTTCTCGGTAATTTCCAGCATCTCGCCTTTGCCCAACCATCAGGGGCGCGGTCTCCAATACCCCCTTCTACCCCAATAACACGGGCATCATTGGGGTTAAATCAAAGGTTATGCGACCAATGGGTATAGCTTACTGCCATCATCCCGTTCGTTATAGATGATTGAACTAATAGTGGATCAGCAAGGGACCCAATTGAACAAGCATTTATACGTAAGTGGCTGGCCATTCAAAAAGAATCAAGAGATTATTCAGAAGAAACTAAAAATGAAAGAGCGGAACGAAACTCTTCCAGTTCTGCTTCTTGTACCTGCAGAGTTAATTAACTGCCTATCAGCTTTTGCTCTCGATACTCTTCAATTCCTTCTTCAATTTGGAATTTTAAATCCCTGACTTCTTCAGCATGGCAATGTCTATGAGTTCTATCGTTGGATATTGCCTCCCATTTCTTGCCACGACAGATTCGCTGTGCATTTTCTCTAAGGTGCTCACCAAATGCGCCACTTACATGTTTAAGCGTTGCTTTCAGTGGTCTCAGATCTTGCAATTTAGCTTTGTCCAAGCCTACAGAATAGCTCTGGAGACCTGGTCCAGATGGCTTCACATTATCTGATTTTCTGGATTGCCATTCTACTTTTGAAAGGCTGACCATAAGTTGGCCGGGGTTGCGATGCCATGAAGTCTTGGCACCATGACTGTCATGTTTTTTAGGTTTTCTTCCTTCATGTGGATAATGATCATGATTTTTCCTTCCCTGAAAAAGGACTGAGTTCTCTTGCTGTGTCCACTTTCGGTCTGAAGAGCCCACCACCCTTTTGACGTCGTGATCCATCAAGCCATCTTTTCTTCTCCGCTCTATTATATTTTTTTCTCTGGGCATTCCTTTCCTCACATCTTCGGGTTTGTCCATAATCACTCTTTGCTGCGATTTTTGGTGATGAGAAAAGTCACTGGATCTGGTCAAAGTTAGCTCTTTTTCACTAAATGATGAGAGTAAAGCTGCCATTGCTACCGTTTTTGTAGCTGCCCTCCCTTCATTGACAACCCTGTTATGATTCGCGGCTCCTTTTAGAGCTATATGATCAGGTTGATGTACTGAAATAGAATGCCAACCAGAAAGCCTTTTTTCATTGTCACCAAGCGTAGTACTTGTACGAACGTGATTAACACAGTTCCAACGACAAATATTTCTTGTTGGCGTCGAATGCAAACCCTGCTGTACCGAACACTGTTGACTCGCGTCCAAGTAACCCTGAGTGGAATTTAAAGATGTTTGTAAAGGAGATATTGTCATGAATTATACCTGGACTAATCAGTTAAATCCGTTTTTGGTAATTAATATGAAAGATCGATTATAGACCAGAATCAGGAGGCTGTTCGAGAATAGCGCCCGTAGCGAGGATGGCAGAGAATTAAGGATAAAATTTCAGCTTTTGAGCTGACTACCCCAAAGGGCACAAGTAGCGGAGCTATATGCCGAACAAAAACGGATTTTCAGACCAATTTGCTGCCAACGCACGACTGCATGAATGCAGGAGCCAGAGCAACGCAGCAGCAGTTGCTGCGTAGGGCAGTCTATTCTCGGACAGCCTCCCGGGAGGCAATTAAC
>NZ_JAHHPO010000945.1 GCF_024606365.1 Endozoicomonas sp. ONNA2 | reverse complement strand
GCCCCTGACTCCTGGATTAAAGTGAATAACACCGATGACCTGAACAAGATCTGCCTTGACGGGACATCATGTAGCGGAAAATATCAGCTGACGAAGGATATCAACGGTAACCAATTGGCCCGGTCCATCGGCAATAAAAACCACGGATTTAACGGCCATTTGGATGGTGATGATTTTACCATTTACGACCTCTCCAGCTGTTTGGTAAAAAATCTGACCGGTAATGGCAGGATCACTAACCTGAACTTTTTTAAAGCCTATATAACGTCAGAGGAACCAACCGGGGTAGCGGCTTGTGAAATGTCTGGCGACGCCATAATCGGTAATATTCGGGTTGAAAATGCTTACATTGAAACCAGAGGTGCGCATGCTGCTATTGGCGCAGGCAGCGTTAGTGACAGGGGAACGATTATCAACACAAGGGCGGTGAACTGCCGGGTGGACACTTCCGGTGCAAATTCACACGCTGGTATTGGTGTGGGATATCTGTCTGGAGGCAAAGTTACCAACACACGTGCAATAAATTGTCGTGTTGAAGCAAAGGGAAAAAAGGCAAAAGCCGGTATTGGTGCTGGAATGTCAAAAGGTGGAGTCGTTACCGACACAAATGCGACGAACTGTACTGTTAAAACAGCCAGAAAACTTGCAGATGCCGGTATTGGAGTGGGTTCTCAGGCTGACGGAGGCATTGTTACCAGGACATATGCAGATCACTGCAATGTGACAACTTTACAGGACTATGCAGATGCTGGTATCGGGGCCGGAGAATCGCAACAAAGTACTGTTAGTCAAACGACAGCGGTCAAATGCAATCTGATAACCTTCCGAGAAGAGTCAGATGCTGGCGTTGGGGTGGGTTATCAGATAGGAGGAACTGTTACCAGGACAACTGCGAATCACTGCCGAGTGGTAACCAAATACCATTCTGCAAATGCGGGTATTGGGGTCGGATCATCGCCGGAAGGTGGTGCTGTCAGCCACACGAAAGCGGTGAACTGCGAGGTGTACACCAACCTATATGGGGCAACTGGTGGTATTGGGGCCGGAGCAACCCGGGATGTTACTGTTAGCCACACGACAGCGGTGAACTGTAATGTGACAACTCATGGAATTGAAGCCGCTGCTGGTATTGGGACCGGATTAGCGATCGGGGGTGACGTTAGCTACACGACAGCGGTTAACTGTAATCTGAAAACCCACGAGGAAGCAGCAGATGCTGGTATTGGGGCAGGAGATAATTCTGGACATGTTACCGACACGACGGCAAAAAACTGCACGATTAAAACCTCAGGCATTGAGGCTTACGCCGGTATTGGTGCGGGCGCTAATGATGATAAAGAGGGAATAATTAACAACACGATTGCAGTGGACTGTGATGTTAGCACCGAGGGAGAATATGCAACAGCCGGTATTGGCGCAGGAGAGCCAAAAGGGAATATCACCAACACCAGGGCGATTGATAGCAACGTTACAAGCAGACATGCCACTGCGGATATCTCGGGAGGAAAAAATCCGGTTATTTGTAATGTTAATGTCAATCGCAAAAGAATAAGCAGCGCCCGGGGGTGTCAGTCCTGGTGGGATAATAATTTCTGTGCAGATATTGATCGCAGCCTGCTAACCCCAAAGTGCAAAATCATTAATAATGGTCTTGATAACCTTGCTAATTCCCGGCCAACTTCCCCAATTCCAGAGACGGTGGTCACACAAATACCCTTCGCGGCATCGCTGGATGCTTCCACCAAAATCGTTATCGCCCTGGGCTCGGTCATTGTTGTGCTGCTCGGAGCTATTAGTGTGATCGCCTGCCGCTATTGCAGGTCATCCACTAATGCTAACCGTAACCGTGAGCAACCCATGCCAGAGGGCAGCCAACCCCGAACCCGGGGACAGCGGCCTGCGCTTCCCCGGCACCAAACGTCAGAAAACAGGAGACCACGGCCTGGTTTGCCCCCGGAACATTACCAACCCTTGTTGTTCAACCTGATATCGCTGCCTCCTGTCCCCCGAAGCCCTTACCAGGGGTTAGTATACCAACAAGCAAACATGGCAACAGATGACGGCACTCCCGTGGAGGACTCTGAACAAGAACCTGCCCTGCACCCCTCTGACAGCCCTGTGTACCAGGAACTGAGCGAGTATGAATACACCGATAGCCAGGGCGAATCGGATGGCCCGTGCAGCAACAGCTGGCCGCCTGCTTGTGACAGACACGGACAATGAACCCACCCTTGGTCCACTTTCTGACAGCCCTGTGTACCAGGAACTGACCGAGCCTGAAACTGACTCTGACCATTACCATGATAAACCGGCCGTGGTCGCACTGGCAGGTATGGCAACAGGTGACAGCAGCCCCGCGACCAACGCTGACAAAGAATCTGACCATGATCAACTATCTAACGATCATGTATGGAAAATGCGAGAGCCCCGATGACCAGGTCATGAGGTATTGATTTTGATCCGGCAACCAGACATAACCCCACCAGACACAGT
>NZ_JAHHPO010000944.1 GCF_024606365.1 Endozoicomonas sp. ONNA2 | reverse complement strand
AAGTTCTGTAAAAAAATGGCCCCTCTGGTACCACGGGCTTGCCGAACCATCAAACAGGGCACTGGTGCGCCGACGCCCACAGGGACGACGCACCCGGTACCGGGCACTAACAGGACGTTTACCGGTCCGGCCTCGGCTGACACCCCAACCACAGTGACCATGTTACCCGGCAACACTACCTTGCCCGGGTACGATTTTACCCCATCTGCCACACCAGGGGCCCCAATAAGCCTGGCTGCCATACTCTGTATCGCCATTGGTTCAGGCGTTGTTCTGCTCGCCGGTGCTGCTGTTGCGTGCTGCTGTTACCATCGCCGCCAAAGATCCGGGGCCGACAGCCTGACCTCAACTGGCAGAACGTCGCCTGATGACGATAGCCAATCCATGTCGGAGGTTGTCAGCCCGTACTGGCCTGACAAAACGACGCCTGACTTTTCCAAACATCACCAACCACTGTGGCCAGGCCATGAAAAAATCACAGAACACAGTTTCTCCATGAACAACATTGGAACAGAACCTGACCAAACGCTGTACTTTAACCAACCGGACTGGGCTGAATCGAACCAAAGCATTGACCCACTCCTGCTGGCCGAACAGGAAAGGATAGAATCATGGTACAGCAACTCCATAACCAACATTGAACAAGAGCCTGACCAATCGGTGCTCTTGAATGAACTCAGAATGAGGGACAATTTTACAGATATGTGGTGAAGTGAATTTTCACAATAAAAAAAGGCTTATGTAATTCAAACGCTTCTTACCACTGCCATATAACTGACTAAATTCATTATTTTCGGTTAGTAATAACGCTGGGAGCGTTGCCCTGTGATTGGCTTAAGTTTTTGACCGGAACTGCGACGCCGCGGGAATGTCAAATCAGAAAAGAAATACGATTTCCTTTGGTTAACTGCTTATAAGACAACGGACTGATAACACCACAAGCAACCCTGTCATGAGGTATTGATTTTGATCCGGCAACCAGACATAACCCCACCAGACACAGT
>NZ_JAHHPO010000943.1 GCF_024606365.1 Endozoicomonas sp. ONNA2 | reverse complement strand
ATTAAATTGGTAAAATTCTTCCGGTGCAATCAAAACCTTACGGATTCAGGTAATAGCTTCGAAACAGTCGTCAGCTTCTGTAAATTCAAAGTTAGCCAGATGAATATCTTGCTGAAAGCTTTCACTTAACTCGTTGAGTTTATGACATATCTTATCTTGGTACTCACGCTCGTATTGGCCAACAATCCTATCAATCTGTGACTGACACTCTTTAATAAGAGTCTCTCTTGATCTGTCAACAGATCCGTTAAATTGCTGGTAGATTTTATCTTCAACATGTTGTTTATGAAGATGCTTGAGTTCAATATGCGCTGGATTTTTTTCTAAACCTTTCAGGAATAGTTTGCTGATGTCTTTATGAAAAGAACGATTTTTAACGAGCTGGTAATAATGATCAGCACTGACTGCCCGGGTCAACACTTCTTTATATAAAGTATCAAAGAACTTCCCATCAATATCGGGTTTAAAATCGGTCACTTTATCAAATGTATCCAAGGCATCATCAAAGTCTTTAATGAATTCACACATCTTGTTGAATAAGCGTTTGGCAACGTGACCTTTGCCGAGTCCGGAGCAATTTACTCTGTTAAAAGCAATGACCCCGTCAGTTAATGATCTAACCTCACCGGTCAGTACAGAAAATGCCTTTTTGAGAATTATTTTTTCATTGTCTTTACGAATATCTTCCGCCTTGGTATTTAGTAAAAACAGTGACTCAGCGGATATTTCTGCAGGTAAACGCTCTATTGTCTTTATTATATGCTCATTAAGAAAACTATGGTTTGTAGAAAACAATGTTTTGGTAATGCTGCCATGATCTTCAATAAATTGCATTATCGGCTCGTAAGTATCAAGTGAATCAAGACGACAGCACATATACTTGGCGACCATGTAATTCAACATTGCCATCAAACTGTTTTTAACATAGGAATGTTCCGGCTCTCGCCCTAACTTCTGATTGACGGAACAAGAAATCCTGCATAGCAATTGAAGGGTCTCGGCATTACCAGAGTGTGGGTATTGGGCCTGGTCCTTGTCAAATAACATCCCCAAAGATTCCCGTAACGGATTAATCGCACCGGGTAATGTAATAAACTCTAATAACTCTGAATCGACGAAGTTAAGTAACGAACCAATGCTGGAAAATGTTTGTAAAGCGCAATTTAGATTATCTGACAAAAAAAAATATAATTGCTGATGTTGTTTTTCAAAATCAATCTGTAGCTGGGTGTATTTTCTGTTATTTTGTCCGGAGCATACCATTATATTATCATTGATATTGGACTTCAGAGTTCTGAGTGCCACTTTGTTGCGCTCATAAGTTTCTATCGGTTTATCCTGATCGCCATAAGAGTCAACGCTATTGCGATGGGTATCAATCTGGTGTTGATTTTCCCTGAGGCTTAAATGCAATAGAAGATATTCGGGTAGCAAACTTCGAAAGAAAGATTTGCCAACTGCTTCAATACTGGAGCGTCTGTGCAGCCCGGTACTTTGAGGTGCTTGTGTCAAGTCCGATGACTCGATATTTACCAAGGGCATTACGGAAGAAGTCGTGTGTTCCTCGTCATTTTGGGCTGAATGCCGTGTCGTTTCAGTACTAGCTGCACGGGCTACGGAAAAATCAGGTGTCATAGTAATATCCAATTTGAGTGGTCAGCTGAACACAAAGCCTGAGTTAAGCAGATTTTATAAATTCTTGCCAAGTAGGAAGACGTTTGTTTTAGAATAAATCGACTGACCATACAGTCAATATATAACAGGTACCTCTGGTCTCCTTTACATAATATTTTGTTAAGCAGGAGGATGTTTGCTTTCGTATAAGCCTACCGTGCAGTCAGTTCCATTTAATGAGCCGCTCACTACCAGTAATAGCAGCGTCCAGAGACCTCATCGCTACTTTTTTGAAAAGTAATTGGCTGTTCTATTTTTCAAGTTTATCGCCTGTATGCTCGATCGTAACATCCATTTCCGATGTCCTGGTTATAAAATAATTGGAATTTTTTCCTCGCTTAGAGGTCAGAATATTCAAAAGCACACTTTCACTTACTTAAGGCATAAAGGAAAAGAACGTGTATCAAGTAAAATCAATTGAACAGCCAGTGCCTTCTTTACCACACTCCAAAATAGAGCAAAATAGCCTATCTGCAAAAAGGGATGACATAAAGTATCTTACTTGCACAGAAGAAAACGCAGGAAATTATTTTGGGACTAAGGAGCTTTCTTCAAGATGCATTTCTCCGGTTATGACCGCAAAAGATAATGATGATTACTACGTCCACCTTGCGAAAAATATTGTCTTCACTCTCGACCCAACTTATTCTGATTCAATTGATGAAGTGTCCTGGAGAAATATCGCTGATAGTTTAAAGTTTTCAGGCATTGATACTTTAGAGAAAGCTACTGCTATGGATTTGAAGGTATGTCCTCCATGCCCAGTATTTCATACATGGGCAGCCCTGCATGGCACCACCATATTTGATGGCAAAAATAATCCTGAAAGATTTAACGGATTGAATTATGTCCAAAGAATATTGAAAGAAGGGACCGAACTCAGTAAAAATGATATCCCACTGTTTATAGTGTTTTCTGATAAGGGACTAGCAAAATCTCAAATTAATGAGATGAAAGCCAGTTTCAAAAACCATGACAATATCTTATGTATCTCTCTTGAAACTGACCTGCAGCTAAAATTTCCCAAACAATTAGAGTGGCATGCTGAATGTATGAGTTACGTGTTTATGGATTGCATCAGAATTGTTATATCTCAACACATTACTAAGATTATAAGCTTTTGTATAGATAAGGCTAAATATGAAAACAAAGCTAATTTGGCTAATCGTTTAGAAAAACTCGGAACCAATTTTTTGTTTTATTCAGACATTGATAATCAATGGTTATCAAAACCACCTTATATATTAGCTAGCCATGGCATATTCACTCAACCAAAATTGTCAGAGGACCTACTACTCGGCGATATAAAAGATAACGTTGAAGAAAAATTATCTGAGGATGATAAGTGGATTTTAGCCAGACACAGGTCATTTTTCTCTGATTTTCCTTACCAGAATAAAGGTAAACCAATTACATGGTCTTCAGATAAAGCGAAAAAGCTATTTGACTATATTTTAAGTGGTGAAGCAGAATCAAATTTCAAACATCTGTCAAACCAGATTGTACATATTTCATCTTTCTACAAATATCTATTACGCGATGACAAAGGCGTTTCCTGGAAAGGTGAAAATAGTTGTTTTTTTGTAGCAGAACATTCTAAAGACGTTTTTTTAGGGGCGCTTCAAAGATAGTCAGCCTTATAGACCTCCACCAAAAGCCAGATGATATATGTGCTAATCCAGACCCATATTACAGAGAAGCACACAGTCTCGTTGGCATGCAATTACTCAAGTATTATTATCATGGACATGATTTAACTTGGCATTAAGCATTCAAGCAGAAGAGTTCCTCCTGCTTGTTGTGATCAGATCGGCAGTGGTTTTTTTCTCCGGGTATTGCCCTGGATTGCCAGCACTGTGTGAAAAAAATAAAACGCTTGATCAATGAGCCTGATGCAACCACTTTAACCGAAAACAAAAGCACCAAATCAGAGAGGAACTTTTCCCGGTTTACACCATCTAAACTCTCTGACCGACCGAAATTACTATTAGAAAAGTACTATTTTTCATGCTTCCTATTCAGCCCGGTGCCATGGTTAATGCGCGCAATGACAATCCGCAATCCAGTAATCATTCTTTTGTAACGGCTCAAAAAAGGCTGGCAAATTCTGCAGACGATTCTTCACAGCCCAGTAAAGTCCCAAAAAAAATGCTCGTAACTGAGGTTTTTCCGGCCAAAAATGAGCTGTCATATATAGTCCAACAGGCATCAGCAGATAGTGCGCATGCCAGCTCAATCCGTAACGTCACGCCCATCACCGATTGCATCAGCCACCTGCAGCAATCGGCATCACCGGTAGGCGATGCGTTTCATTTTTTCGTATCCAGGGATGGGTATGATGAGAAGGAGGGGTTGATCCATTGGTATCGGCAAAGGACAGGCACCGGGTTTGTTTTTATTATCCGGCATCCGGACGACCTGGATCATCACCCGTTAAGAAGGCTGCACTATTATCCCGCTCCCGGCCAAAAAACCGAGCGTCCCGCACTTGTTTATCAGTCAGTGCCCATCACTCTGATTTTTGATTGTGATAGCCTCAGGCCCAGGCAGCTGGCCTCATTAAATGAGCTGTTGGAGAATCCACCCCGGTTGGATGGCATCCCCATCAGCACCACAGTCAGCCGGGTTGTTCTGGTTAACCACAATTTACTGCACCAGCCTGACGCGCCCGGACCGGATTTCTGGCGTCGGGTATTTGCCTTGAAAACATCCTCTTCAGCAACCTTCAATGTTACTAACCCCCCGGCCGCTGTGCCATCCCGGTCGGTAAGCCATCGCACGGAGCCGCCAGAGCCCGGAAGTTTGCTGATTCACTGTGCAGGTCAGGATGTCCTTGCCAGCCTGTTTGGCAACCTGGCCATCAACAGTAAGGGAGAACAGTATTTTCGCAACGGACTGATAGCAGCCAGCCAGAACCTGTGACCATCTGCCTGGTGGACCCGCCGGATGCCAAAAGCCCATTCTGGCAACATTTGTCGGACATTCTTGAGCAAGGCTACTTCATCGCCAATGGTGAACGGGTGGAGCTGCCAGCATCACTGGTCTTGCAGCAATATCACACCCCGGCAGCGAATATCACGGCATTCAAACAAGCAGTCAACAACACACCGGTGTTACCCGGCAAAACCTGCGGGGTTATCAATACCCATAATTTCGACGGGATCTTCAGTGATCTGTCCGCACAGGGAGATACCCTGCAACGGACCGATAGTTTTGAGAAGATGGCCAGCGAATTTGACCAGCTGCTGGTTAGCGGGGAACTGACCGATGAGCAATGGCGGGTCCTGAAACAACGGACCGAATTACTGCCCGTTGCCCCCGCCCTGGTGACAGGCACCCTGCCAGAGCCTTCCGGTGACAGTGTGGTCCGGTGTACCGGCAGTGTTGCCCATATCCCTGCCAATGTCGTTGCAAAATCCCACTGTTATCAACTGGCCGCCGGGCAGCAATGGGAAGAGCTTTGGTTTACCAGCAAGCTGAAACTGTCAGGCAAGTTGAGTTTCCAGCTGAGAGAAACCCCCTTATTGACACAACTCCTGCATGGCAAATCGGTGGTGCTGACCGGGCTGGAACATGCCCCGGCCCTGGCAGGGCATCTGGAGTCACTACTGGCACCTGAGCCCTATCTCTGGATTTATGGCCAGAAACATGCCCTGCCCAATTGCCGGCTCCATATAGTTTGGCCCGCTGACCGACTGCCTGCCCAAAGTCCGTGGTTGCACCGCTGGCAACAGCAGCAGGATAACAGGAGTGGTCTGTCAACTGGCTGTGTTGAGCCTGATGTTGATGTTGATGTTGAACTCGATATAGCCGAGTCCATTTTGGCCGCCCCCGGTGTGATCCAATCCCTTTCGTCCCGCCATCCCCATGCAACCGAGCCATTAGCCTGTCTCTTGTTACGCATTCGGTCATTGCCCCGGAGCCCGGACAAAAGCTATCCGGTCATTCCGGTTCAGGCACCTTCTGAGTTTCTGACCCTGCTGGAGGCTCAGCTGCCCATTGAACAGCGGCTGGATCGCGCCGGGACTCTGGAGCCCTTCCACTGGCGCAAGGCCCTGAATAAGTTACTGGCCCATCCGGTGCGGGGTAATGCAACCATTTACAGTTATGTCAAAGCCCAGATCAGTGCCCTATTTCCGGATTCCACGCCACGGGTTGATCGTGATGGCATTGCTGCCATCCTGCAAACCCTGCCTGCCCTGAAGCACCCAACGGATCTGGCCGATACGTTCTGGCCATTGGCCCGTTATATGGCACCGGCAATGGCCAGGTATCTAGGCACATTCATCAAGCCTCACCCCCTTGGCACCGCCAGGATGGCCGCCATTATCCACTCCATATTCCCTCAACCGGGCATCAAGGCGGATCTTTTGCCGGTACTGGAAGACAACATCCAACCCTGCTCTGGCCATCGCCTGCGTCTGCTTTATGATGCCCTGCGGGTCTTTGGCAGCCGGAGTATCCCGGTGCATCGCCAGGCCCTGGACTTGAACCGGCAACTGACCGCCATTACCCAATGCCATCCGTCTGAGCCACTGGAGCAGTTGCAACAGCAGCTTCAGCAGACCTTCCCGGAACCGCTGCTGACAACCTCCCTGGCCTCAGATTGGCTGAAGGCCAGCGGTCGTCATCATCAGCAACAGGGCAAGCGACTTGAACAGCTCACCACCATGCTCAGACAGCACAAGATCATTGAACTCAATGGCCCGGCGGGTACCGGTAAATCCTGTCTGGCCGTCGCCACCGGGCAAGCATTACAGGAACGGCGGCAGGCATCAATAAACCGGCTTGTTGCTGACCAGCACACCGTGAAAACCCTGACCCTGGGACCGAACACCACCTGGGAAGACCTGTACGGTTCGGTCTCCCTGAAACGGGACCGACAGGGCAATACGGTCTCTCATTGGGCACCGGGCCAGATCACGGATTGGGCCAGGAGAAGACGCCCGGGCCTGCTGGTGATTAATGAAGCCAACCTGGTGCAGCACGGACTATTGTCCCCACTGACTGGCTTGCTGCAATCGTCTCCCCGGCTCTGCGTCAATGGCCAAACGTTCGAGTTAAAAGAGAATCACCGGGTTTTGTTGACCGGTAATCCGGAAAATTATCCGGGGCGGAAGCTTGACCCTGAATTGCAAAGCCGGATTCTGCGCCTCTATTACCGGCCACTGCCGGAGTCCGTCCTGCAACAGGCCATCATTGAGCCACTCCTGCCGGATACCTGGCCCATGGAACTGAGGTCCACCGCTGCGGCCACCATCTTCTCCCTGCTGGCAGAGTACAAAGAACAGGTATCCGCAGACTATGAGCTGACGCCAAGAGATCTGAAAGACATCATGGCCCGGTTCAGAATGATCACGGTTGATGCACCCTGCCCCACCAGCCAAGCCCAGCTATTGGCTCTGGCTGACGAAGCGTATCGACAAAGTCTGGGTGGGCGGATTGATCAGGACAAGCGACCCCAATGGCAAGCCCTCAGGGATTACTGGCACAGTTCCGGTAAGGTGGACAGCTCATTGCTGGACCAGTACCACCGTGCTTTCAAACAGTTTTTCGGACAGTTGGCACAGGTAAATCAGAAGCAATCGAAGCCATTGGTCATCGACACTCCGGCCACCAGAGAGTACATAAAAACCTGCTGGCAATTTCTGCAACTGAGGGAACCGGGCCGAGTAGCCATGGTGGTGGAAGGCACTGCCGGGTGGGGTAAGGATGCCCTGTTGCAACTGACCCTGACCACCTGGCAACAACAAACCGGAAAAGGCTTTCAGCATCTCAATGGGACTCCGGACCAGTTTGACCAGTTTGTGCAGGCCTTTAACCGTGCCTGTCGTCTGGGTGAAGTACTGGTGGTCAGTGAACTCAATATTATCCCTTCCGGGCCATTGGAAGAGTTTCTTAATGACCGCCTGCCGTTGCCGCACAAGGCCGGGTTCAAATTGATTGGCACCGTTAATCCGCCTACTTATCCCGGACGGACGGCATTCCCGCCATCATTGACCAGTCGATTTACCGGCGTTCAGATCCACCGGGATACCCTGGATGACTACCGGCTCAGGCTGCAAGCCATGGGGGTATCAAAGGAACTGAGTCAGTGGCTGACCGATTGCGCCAGTGCCATCAATGATAATTTCCACCACCAACGCATTCCCCTTGAACTGACGTTGCCGCAGCTGCTCCGGGCGGCCGATCGGTTGGGCAACATTGCCATGGACCAGTGGCCTGGCCATCTGTTCCGGGAGTGGCAGCCCTATCTGAAGTACTGTTCATACAACTTTGAGTGGCCCTATATTCTTGTGCAGTCATCAGAAGAGGGATCTTCCACAGGTCCGGACACTAATTCACCGAAGGTTTTCAGCTTGGGCAGGCCTCCGGGTGTGTCCATAAAATTTCAGGTAACCCGGTTTTTTCCCGTTAAATGGCGTGCCAGGCTGTATCGACTAAAACTGTACACAGCCGATGTGACCAGTGACCAGACGTTAGTTAAAAGCCCGTTGCCAAAATATCCCGTGGATCAGAGTAATCTTTTGCCCCTGTTAACCGGGCGTACCGATCTGAAAACCGGTGAAACCCCCGGACGCATGACACTGAAACCGGGCAGCGAATGGCAGGCATTACCATCGCTGACCCCCGCCGACCGGCTGACCGGTCTGAGAACCATTCCGATACAGACGCAGCTGGCAAAGGATAGGCGCACTGGCCAGTACTTTCTTCGTTCCGAACTCACAGAACCGGTGACGGTGGATTTTATTATTAAACCCGATCTGGCTTACTTTCAGGCGTTAACGGCTGATGATTCCATCGGTATAAAATCCCTGCGATGCCCTCCCCTGATCAAAGTACATCTGGATCAGGAGGT